>JANYKP010000069.1 GCA_025358195.1 Cyclobacteriaceae bacterium | reverse complement strand
AAACCCTTAGTCCCGGATCGACCTGTTACAAAATAGTTTCAGTGCACGCAGGACACAGATTATAAAGCCATCCTCCATCATTAATTTTTACATCCTCCGTGTTGCCACACTCCTCGCAGGTTTTTTCGCATTCAGTTTCCGCTTCGCGGATTATTTTATTAATGTCTTCTCGGAAATGGCCATAGATTCTCAGGGTCGCGTATTTTTCTTTGATGTCGGTGATCATCTGGCCGTGTGTACAAAAATTCCGCAACCGTTCGGCCCATCTGAATTTAATGCAAACGACGGAATTCCCAGTCGCCAGCCAGTGAATCAGGCGCTTCAGGTGAAAGGACATCCATCCGGGCCACATTTCTTTTTCTATAGCCACAATTGCTCTTTCGAAAATGGGAACCCATCCCTTTGGCACACCCGGATAGGATATTCCTACGTGTCTGTACTTTTTGTGGAATTCCATCTTCCTTTTATCGTTTTGGGGAAAATTTATCAGGTCCATGTCTGTGGTCTTCAAGCATTTTTTTAATATCGTCATAGTCGTAAAAAAAAAATGACAGCTCTGATTTTGGTGAAAAATAAAGTTCCGTTGACACGCAGGTCGGCAGGGTACCCAGCGAGACCATCAGGACGCCTGACCTCATGAGACTTTAACCACTGACGTGCGGGCGTTGTCTGCCGGCGCGATAATAGTTTCTGTATCTCAGTAATAAGTTCAAGATTGAGGGTTTGCAGGTCTTCGGGCGTAACAACAGTTGCTGGCATTGTGGATTTCCGAGGATTTTGCCTGAATAGTGGCCAGAAGAGCCAAAAACTCTTAGTCGTTTCAATAATTTATACCCGATTGGGTATAATATAAATCCAACTTATAGAGATCATACCCGAAAGGGTATAATGTGAGTGTAATTGTTATATTTATACCCGAAAGGATATAAATATGGAGTCTTTGAGTACACCGTTAGCGAAATACCTGAGAGAAAAGCGAAAGGCCCTTAACCTTACCCAGCCAGATCTTGCTTTAAAGGCCGGGGTGGGACTCCGGTTTATCCGTGACCTTGAGCAGGGTAAAACCACACTGCGAATGGACAAGGTTAACCAGGTGCTGAAACTCTTCGGTCAGGAACTGGGGCCAACTCCGGTCAACCGTCAAAACATGATCAATGAGAAAAGCTAAAATATTAATGAAGGACCAGCCTGCCGGTCAACTAAAGGAAACGACTGAAGGTTATGAGTTTACTTATGACCAGGCCTTTTTGCAATCAGATAAACCTGAAGCGATAAGTCTTACTATTCCGCTGACGGACAAACCTGTTAAAAGTGCAGTCATGTTTCCTTTTTTCGATGGCCTCATACCGGAAGGCTGGTTGCTTGAAGTAGCAGAAAAAAACTGGAAATTAAATCCACGCGACAGAATGGGGTTGCTTCTTGCCTGTTGCAAAGATTGTATCGGAGCCGTGAGTGTTATTGAAGAAACCGATGAAAAGTGACCATGCCTCCAAAAAAATGCCTGTACTGTTATAACGATCTGAACGCCGATGAAATTGATTTTCATCCCGCCTGCAGCAGGAAGATCTTTGGGGCAAACGCACCTCCCGAGTTGCCCTATACCGAGGAACAAATGCTGCAATTGGGACTGGAGGTTGTAAAAAGTCAGATAGCTGTTCCAGGTGTGCAACCCAAAATATCGCTTGATCTGGAAACAGAGAAAACGGGTGAAGGAAAGAATGGCGAAAAAAAACCCGATACTCCTGCAGGAAAAACAAAGCGGTTTACAATTGTCGGACTATGGGGAGAATTCATTCTCAAGCCACCGGCGAAAGAATACCCTCATTTACCGGAAGTGGAGGATGCCACTATGCATCTTGCGGAAATCGCGGGTATAGCAACAGTTCCTCATTCTCTTATAAGGCTTAAGTCAGGCAACCTCGCTTACATAACCAAACGTATAGACCGGGCGAAGAAGGTTAAGACCCAGATGGAAGACATGTGCCAGTTAACAGAACGGTTAACTGAAGACAAATACAAGGGATCGTATGAACAAATTGCTAAGGCTATTGCAAAATATTCGGTCAATCCGGGATTGGACCTTATCAACTTCTTTGAGCAGGTAGTTTTTTCATTCATCACGGGCAACGCAGATATGCACCTTAAGAACTTTTCCTTGATAAACCAGCCTGGAATAGGATATGTCTTGTCTCCAGCATATGATATGGTGGCCACTTCACTTATTGTCAAAGGAGATAATGAGGAATTGGCCTTGCATCTGAATGGTAAAAGAAACAAAATCAAACGAATGGACTTTGATGCCTTGTTTGACTCATTCATGATAGAGGCAAAGTCCAAAGAGAATATCTTCAAAAAATTTCATGCAGTTTTGCCTAAATGGCTGGATTTGATTGGAAGGAGCTTCTTACCTCAAGAAATGAAAAATCAATATGTTCAGCTCATAGAAGAGAAGGCCACAAGGATAGTTTAGCTTTCTTTCATAATTTTTCCCGTTACAGGTTGTATTTTCTTAGCTCAATCACGGTGTTGGGCCTCAAACCTATATCCTTTATTGCAATAAGATTTTTCATCTTACAATGACTAATGGCAGTTAATCCACTATATAGTCCTCGTCTTTACTTTAGGTATTCTTGAATTTTGAATACCTGAAGAATATTAAAATAATCAATTCTAAAAAGAAAGAAGTTTGGACCTAGGTATTCATAACAGATATCTTGATTTTAGTAATTTGACCTACTTTATCCGAATTCTTATCATTTAATGAAAACCTCCCTCTCACATCTCCCCGAAAACAAGCAGCACGAGATCCAGCGTATAGCCGAGATTATCCGAGAAGTGGTGAACCCGGAAATGATCATTCTTTTTGGCAGCTACGCGAAAGGAACTTATGTTGAAGATCGGTATTGTTCAGATGACGGAATTACGCATGAGTATATCAGCGACTATGACTTTCTCGTTGTCACAAACAATAACCGGGAAAAGACATATGTCCAGGAGAGCACAATCATGGATAGAGTTGAACGGTATAAACCTCCAGTGAACCTCGAAATCCATGAAGTAAAATACATCAATGATGGGCTTGAAATGGGGGAATACTTTTTTGTTGACATCGTAAATGAAGGCATCTCTCTTTTTGACAACAATAATGTGCGGTTTGCGCCTTCGCGGGAGTTAACATCATCCGAAAGAAGGGACAAAGCGAGCCGGTACTTTAATACGTGGTTTCCTCAGGGGATAGAGTTCATTGAAGGCAGCCGGTTTTACTTGGATAGGGAAAATATCAGGACAGGTGTCTTCTTGCTTCACCAGGCTGCGGAAAGTCTATACTATGCCACCTTGCTGGTTTTCACTGATTATAAGCCCAAAACGCACAACCTGTGGAAATTGCGGAGAAAAACGAAACCCTATTCTGAAGAGTTATTTTCCGTATTCAATACAGAAACAGATAAGAATGAGGAACACTTATTTGAACTTCTGAAAGGCGGATATGTTGATGCCCGTTACAAACGCGATTATAAAATCACCAGGGAAGAACTGATAGTTTTGATTGATAGAGTGGCCAAAATGGAATCCATCGTTTCACGGATAGGTAAAGCCAAAATCACTTCTTTTTCGGCGTTGTATTCTTGACAGGACAAGCCTAACAAAGTGATCATGAAAACATTTTGTCTTGCAATCTGATCTACTGCAGAATAGAATTTATTTTTGTCAATGGAGTATGCGAAAGACCTTATCATCTCCTTTTTCGATTTGCTATTGGCAAATGAGTATAAAAACTGGTCAATCGGTAGTCTTTCTGCGGAAGAATATTTTGAACTAAGGATTTTCCACCTTCACCATCACTGTCTTTGCGGTGTTGATTCGGCACAAGAAATCATTGACCATTTTACATCAAAAGGACTGCGGCTAAACAAGTTTCACCCCGGTGTTATTTTCTTAAAGGAGTTTTCCTAAAACCATACGCTTCTTGCGGTTCCGGGTGCACCACGGGGCCATCGGCAGTTTCGAGCACATCAAGCAGCTCAAACAGGCCCTCCAAATCATAAAGCAGATCCTGGAGATAACTTGCTTCCGTTGCACCATCGAACATAAGGAATTCGATAAGCATTCTTCGGAGGTTTTTCGAAAAACGGTTCGCAGGATGATACTCCCTAAAGCGCTTGAGTTCGGCGATCATCGCCTTACTAAGATCCTTATTGCCACGGATATCGTTCTGCGTACTTCGTTTTTTCGGTTTCATGCTTATGACGATTTCCTATCCCTTATCTTCCGGGACTATCGGTTGATGTGCCAGATACTTGATCCTTTTCTCCGCAGCGGATATCGCCCGCGTTGCCAATTCTTCACCAAGAAGTTCGTAGACCAGATTATCACGAAGATAGAAAATGATCAATTCATTCTCATCGGCCGACAAGATCGCAGCCAATTGAACTACCTGTGCACGGGTCGCCCTTTTTTTGTCGCACTCAATCCTGCTCAACAAGGAAGGATCAATTCCAAGGCTTGAGGCAACTTCGCGAAGGAGAAGCCCTCTCGATTCACGTAACCTTCTGATCAGATTTCCGAATGAGTCCATTTGCCAGATTTGACATGACGAAAGTGGTCATTCTTGGGAGAGAATCGCAAATTGAATTTGATTTCGTCAGGTTTTCCAGACACCGAGTTGTACGGTTTTCCTGACCGGTGAGCGTCAGCCTTTATTTAACTGCACACATTATTTTTGGTCAAGACCCTCACCAAAAAAATCTTCAATGGTTAGTCCCATTGCATTGATGACCTTAATCAACGTACTCAAACGCATGTCCTTACTTCCAGCCTCATACTTACCGTATTGCGACCTGTTAATCGCCTGGTCATAGGAAAAACCATCGCTGTTTGTATATCCCCGTTCTTTTCGAAGGCGGACGAGCTTAGCACCAATCTTTTTCAGTATTTCTTTGGGATTTTGACTTGGGGAATTGTGCTTCTTTAACTTCATTGAATAAAGTAAACTATTCAAAGAAGCCTGTTGTACTCCTGAAAGAGATACTCCATATTAGGAGATTTCATTTTGATTTATTTCCTTTGTCTTAACCAGACATTGCTGAATTCAAATACAATCCCGAAACAACTCACTACTGATGCTTGAGAAACAGAAAGTGATGAGATTATGGGAATAAGTTCAAAAATATTCAAGGCACTAAGTGCGGTGGCTTCTTGCTTACTGAGATACCCGGGCATTTTCTCAAGCCTCAGTAAGGACGGTAAGCAAAGCCCCGCACTTTTTACTTTTTCAGTTTTTAAACCCGAACAAGTTTCTCCTTGGGTCGAGTCTCAACGAAGCTCCCGTTTCGGAGATGGCCCTTGCGTTTTATGAACCTGCACCACGACGATACGGATGTGGAACTGGTTGCCTTGCTGACAGCAGGAGACAAGAAGGCATTTGAAGCCATCTATAGAAAATATGCCAGAGATCTTTACAGGTATGCGCGAAAGAATATTCCGTTAAAGGAAGACTGTGAAGAAATTATTCAGGATATTTTTGAATCACTCTGGGTCAGGCATGAGACTCTCCAGGTGAAAACCCTCCGTTCCTATCTTTTCAATATGGTGCGATACAAAGTGATCAGATACTGCCAGCACAAGACTGTTAAGAAAAAGTATGCCGATCACTACAGGCTCTTTGAAGCGGTCTACGATAATGTCAACGAGGCAGAGAGGGACACCTCCTCCACGTATGCCATGATTGAAAAAAGCATATCCATACTGCCGGAACGCTGCCAGGTGGCTGTCAAACTCCGCCTGGACGAAAATCTCTCCAACGGAGATATTGCAAAGCGCATGAACATCACTAAAAAGACTGTAGAAATGTACATGTTCAAGGCTTTTAGCCACTTGCGCTCTTCTTATCCAAACATGTCCATAGAATAGGCTAAGTCAGGTCTGCCCGCCGGGTCCCGAAGGCAGTAGTTGCCAAATTTCGCGGTATCCATAAAAATGTTAAAAATTCCTGAACATGGGATAAGTGTATTCACCTTTTAAGGGCACTTTATATAAGAAAGCGGGTTTCTCTTGCTTAAATTCGTACAGGTTGTCATCCAGAAGCTATCACCATGGAAAAATCAAATTTTGACCAGTTGCTCCAACGGTACCTGACTGGCAAAGTCAGTGAAAAGGAAAGGATCAAGATTGAGGCATGGCTTGATGTTGTAAAAACAGATGATGTCACAGACCTTGAACTGAGCAAGGAGGATGAGGAAAAGATTTTCCAAAAGATCACGGGGACCATTCAGGATGAAGGCCAGATCACGAAGCAGCCCCTCCGGACAAGAGAAATTCCTGTTTTTCAATGGGCTATTGGAATTGCGGCAGCTTTATTACTTGCTGTATCCTATTTCATTTGGAATGGCTACAACGGTTCGGATGGAGTTGAAAAAATGATCCTCAATGACGGAACAATTGTGTGGTTACGGGGTGAAGAGAGCAAGCTCAGTTATTATGAAAAACCAGGTGAAACAGGACGGTATGCTGAACTTACAGGCGAGGCGCTTTTTGAAGTGACCAAAGATGCCAACCGACCTTTCATTCTTAAGTGCGGTGAAATAACAATTAAGGTGTTGGGTACAAGTTTTAGCGTGAAGACTCTAAACAATAGCCTGGAGCTTGAAGTGCTGACCGGAAGGGTCAATCTCTCATCGGAAAATGATAAAGCAGGAATCGATGTGGAACCGAATCAAAAAATAATCTATACCGGAAAAACGGACCTAATAAAAACACCTTTGAACGAGACCGAGGTTTCTACATTAACGAAGGACACGGAATACGACATGCAGTTTATGAATGCAACGCTGGACAAGGTTTTAGATAGAATTGAGAAGAAATTTGAAATAGATGTTAAGATTGAGAACAATCAGATAACCAAATGCAGGATCACCGCTGATTTTACCGACCATTCCCTGGAGAGCACATTTCAAATGATCTCAGAGGTACTGGATTTTAAGTATAAAATAGACGGTAATATCGTTACAGTAACCGGAGCAGGGTGTAAGTAATTTTTGAGAACCTAACCTACTACAAATATGAACGCCTTCCTTTTTCTCCCTACCAATACTTCCTAAAAAATAAACAGGAGTGTTTCACCACTCCTGTTTTGTCCCTTCAGTACTAATCCAGCCCTTGCAGGGGCCGGTACGGAGGGTGCTTTGTCTTTTTCTATCGAGGAAACAAACAAAACAGTTAAAAATATGAAAAAATGGTTTACGGATAAAACAAAATTCTGGAAGATTATGAAGATATGTGCAGCACAGACAATGATTGCCATGATCATCGCCGGCGTTTCAATGGCACACAACAGCGATGGTCAATTGCTGGAAACGAGGATCACACTTAACCTTGAAGATGTCCCGCTCGAAAAAGCCTTGAAGGAAATTGAAAGGATAGGTAAAGTGAAGTTCGTTTACAGTGAAGATCAACTGGATTTTGATAAGACCATTACGTTTAATGCCACAGATCAGACATTAGGTGATTTACTGGATAAACTTCTTGAGCCTTATCAAATAAAATACAAAGTGCATGAAAAAGAATTAACCATTACACTAAGAAG
>JANYKP010000058.1 GCA_025358195.1 Cyclobacteriaceae bacterium | reverse complement strand
GAGAGGAACTTGTGGCAAAACTTGGCGTAGTCAAAGGAATGAAAATTCTTGACCTTGGCTGTGGTGATGGCACCACTGCTATCCCCGAAGCCCAACTTGGTGCTGAAGTTTTGGGTGTTGACATTGCAAAAAATCTGGTTGAAGCCGGAAATATCAGGGCAACAGCAGCAGGGCTTTCTAATTGCACTTTTCAGGAAGGAGACGCTAGCAACCTGAGTGAAATAGAGGACAAATCTGTTGATATGGTTGTGAGTATTTTTGGTGCCATGTTTGCGCCAAAGCCATTTGATGTAGCTAAAGAAATGGTTCGGGTTACAAAACCTGGAGGAAAAATTGTAATGGGGAACTGGATACCGGGCGATCCTACTGTTGTTGCGCAAATACTAAAAATAAGTTCTGCTTACACACCACCCCCACCGGAAGGTTTTATTAGCCCAATGACATGGGGCGTTGAAGATAATGTGATTGATCGCTTCGGTCAGGCGGGAATTGCAAAGGAGAACATAACATGCACAAAAGATACCTTCACTTTTACAGCACCCTGTTCACCGGCAGAATATGTCAGCATGTTCAAAAATTTCTACGGACCTACCATGAACGCTTTTGACGCCGCTGAAAAAAATGGTAAAACCGCAGCGTTGGAGCAAGAATTAATTTCGCTTTTCAATAGCCAAAATAAAGCTGAATTATCAGGTACTACTTCAATTCCTGCAACATATTTAAGAGTTACGGTGGATTGCTAAATATTCCACCTGATAAATTGCCCAGCCGCCAATAAATAAGGCCTCATGTGGCCGACAAGCCTATCTATTTATGATCGGTGGGCATATAAAAATAAATTCCCAATGAATCCAGAAAAGTATCAAGTAGTATGAGTAAAAATAAACCACAGGGGGCAGGACTCATTTGTGCTTCCTCGGACCGTAACGGTATCATGGTATTTCAGACCTGCTGATAGAATCCTGATAAATATCGGGACAGTTAATCAATAAATGTGTAGAATGAAAAAGGAATTGTCTCTAAAACAACGTGAAGAACTACTCAACACATTAAAAACCCGTTTTGAGAAAAACATGAACCGCCATAAAGGTCTTGAATGGGTTAAAGTACAAGCAAGGCTGGAAGCTAATACTGAAAAACTGTGGTCGCTCCATGAAATGGAAAGAACCGGTGGTGAACCGGATGTTGTTGGTCACGATAAAAAGACGGGCGAATACATTTTTTATGATTGTTCGCCGGAAAGCCCTAAAGGTCGCAGAAGTATTTGTTACGACCGTGAAGGGCAGGAGTCAAGGAAAGAACATAAACCGGAAAATAACGCTGTTGATATGGCTGCTGCCATGGGCATTGAACTTTTAACGGAAGAACAATATCGAGCGCTTCAGTCCCGCCAAATGGCGGGAGGAAATTTCGATACGAAAACATCGAGCTGGATAAAAACACCTCCTGAGATTAGAAAACTCGGTGGTGCCATCTTTGCTGATTACCGCTACGACAATGTCTTCGTGTATCACAACGGTGCGCAATCTTACTATGCTGCCAGGGCGTTCCGTGGTTCGCTAAAGGTCTAGGTCTATACAAAATAACATACTATGACAAAGAGTGGCATGAATCCTAAGGTTGATTTTTATTTTAGTAAGGCCAAAAAGTGGCAGGAAGAACTTGAACAATTGAGAATAATCGTTCTTGACTGTGGGCTGACCGAAGAATTGAAGTGGGGGGTTCCTTGTTACACGTTTCAGAAAAGTAACATCGTTTTAATACATGTGTTTAAAGAATACTGCGCGCTTTTGTTTTTCAAAGGCGCCTTGCTAAAGGATGTCAGGGGTATTCTAATCCAACAAACGGAGAATGTGCAGGCAGGGCGCCAGATCCGGTTCACCAATGTTCGGGAAGTAGTTAAGATAAAAACCATCTTGAAAGCCTATATCCATGAAGCCATTGAAGTGGAAAAAGCGGGTTTGAAAGTGGATTTCAAAAAGACTACGGAATTCAGCATCCCTGAAGAATTTCAAAAGAAATTGGATGAAACCCCGGCCCTGAAAGCCGCATTTGATGCATTGACACCTGGACGGCAAAGAGCATACATTCTTTATTTTTCTGCACCCAAACAATCCAAAACACGGGAGTCAAGGGTTG
>JANYKP010000038.1 GCA_025358195.1 Cyclobacteriaceae bacterium | reverse complement strand
CCATTACATAGCACGTCCTCTTGCTGCAGATGCAAGAAAGAAGATCAGAGACATTATCAAAAAAAACTACAGCTGGCAAGCCAGTTCCGAAACACTGTTTAACAAAGTTAGTAACCCGCTATCCAGGATGTGATGGGGCCTTATTGTTGTGTGCACAAAACATTGAAAACAGCAATGCGAAAAACACGACGCCCTTATTTGCTTCCAGAACAGACTCTGACAGACTGAAACAAAATACAATCCACGCAAAAAACTGGAAGTCAAGATTGCGGAACCTTCTTGCCACTCGAGCGCCTATTATAAAAATTGCTGCCAGAAGGCCTACTCCCAACAATCCAAGTTGCAGCAGGGTCATGACCCACTGACTGTGTGCGTCGAAGTCCTTGTATCCATACTGATCCAGTTGATGTTTTGCATATGCCATGTTAAGATAATCCTGCCCATCACCAGTGCCGATACCCGTAATCAACCGGTTATCTTTCCATAATTGGGTAATCGAACTTTTCCAAAAATATAATCGAAGATTTAGCCCTGTAAATTCTTCCGGGTTGGTGAGCAAATCTTCATTTACCACGGCCAGGTTCTTGCTTAACTCGAGAAACCGGTTGAGAGTAGTGGGATACGCAACGAGAAGCAACGCGGAGGACAAAATCAAACCTGCGATAGACGCATAAAACAATCGCCGGGAAGGAAGTCGTCTGTAAAGAAAATATCCCAACCCCGTTACGTAAGCGAGGATGCCTGTCTTCGAGGAAATCAGCACAAGCATACTTAAGGAATACGCCGGGAGTAGTACCAAAACAAGAATTCTGGTTTTTGAATTCTGCCAACGATCGTAGCAGGAATTAAGCAGAAGGAGGGATCCTGTTGCAAAGTAAATGGAGTAAAAGACATACGGAATCGAGGCAAAGTAATCCCTATGGAAAGCCAGTGTGTCGTTGTAAAAGAATTTATTTATGGTAGCGAGCACAAGAAACACAATGCTGCTGGCGATGGTAATTATGCCTATCCTAAACGGAAGAGTCGATCTTTTATCCCATGCCAGGTTTTGCCACGCCGGAAAAAGAAGCAGTGGAAACGCCAGCAAAGTCATTTTTTTTTCCAGAACGAAGAGTCCGTTGTCTATGTTTTGAGAGTACAGCAAACCAAGAACATGAAGGAGATAAAAAGCGATGAGCAATTGGATCGGAAAACTTGATTTAATAGACTCACATACAATCGAAAAATTAAGGGTGAGCAGGCAACAGCCCAGTAAAATGAATAGCGTGATATTACTGACAGGGATGCTGAAGAATAGCCCCGCATAAGCAATACAGGCCGCCCAATTTATAAACCGTGAAACGCTATCTCTCCATGAAGGCATTGGCCAAAGATAGAAATTGATTTCTTCCGGATAATCAATAACTCCTTTCTGTAAAAAGTCCGGTTATCTTTGGGAGCAAATTCCAATTGATGAAGATCGCACTCCTGGGCACAAAGGGCATTCCGAATAATTACGGGGGGTTTGAACAGTTTGCTGAGTATCTATCGGTCAGGTTGGCTGCGCGTGGGCATCAGGTTACGGTGTACAATCCTTCATTTCACCCGTATCAGGAAGAAACGTTTAAGGGAGTAAGGATCAAGAAAATTTACAGCCCCGAGAAGTGGATTGGAAGCGCCGCCAATTTTATATATGATCATCTAAGCCTGAAGCATGCCCTTCTACAGAATTTCGATATCATTTATGAGGCCGGCTATCATAGCGTCGCTGCTTCCTATAGGGTACTTAATGTCCGGAATTATAAACGCCCCGTCATCCTCACGAACATGGACGGGCTCGAATGGAAGCGGTCAAAATGGAATCCCTGGGTTCGGAAACTAATTCTAAAATTGGAGTCGATCGCCGTCCGGGAGTCGCCCTATCTTATTTCTGACAACCCGGGTATTCGGCAATATTATCTGGATCGTTTTCAGCGCGACTCTTTTTTTGTACCGTATGGCGCCGATCCGGTATATGATTTCGATGAGGAAAAGCTGGCCAAGTATCATGTAGCCCCGGGCAATTATTTCATACTCATTGCCCGCATGGAGCCTGAAAATAATATTGAACTTATTTTGGAAAGCTATGCCGATACTCACCATCCTTCTCCTTTTTTGGTGATCGGGGGACATCAAAATAAATTTGGGCGATTGATGGTTCAAAAGTTCTCCCGGTGTGTTCGGTTCCTTGGCGGCGTATATGACAAAAAAGAACTTGACGCATTACGCCATTTTTCAAAAGCCTATTTTCATGGACATTCCGTTGGCGGTACCAATCCCTCGCTGCTGGAAGCAATGTCCTGCCGGTCATTCATACTTGCGCACGACAACCCTTTTAACAAGGGGGTGTTGGGTGCAGACGCTATCTATTTCTCTGACCAAAAAGAGTTAACAACGCATTTTAATTCAATGGAGGATTTGATTTCTCAGAAAAGTCGAACTTTTAAAAATGGTAATTTTGAAAA
>JANYKP010000037.1 GCA_025358195.1 Cyclobacteriaceae bacterium | reverse complement strand
CTTATTAATTTCTTTTAGAAACTTAATTTCTTCATGAGAGCAGGGATTCACTCCGGATGGTAGGCACTCCTGAGCACCGTACGCGCCGGCTTTGTCAAGCGGTTTGTAAGTGTCAACATAAAATTCTATTTCTTGGTGACTCAATTTTTTGAAAGTAACATTTGTATGATCATCAAAAACATCTTGTTTTTCCCGATCAAGGAGACAAACGGCTGTTATTACCGTATGCATCCTGCCTGACAAGCGGTTAAGCATTCCAATGGCATGATGTCTGTCATCAGGTTTATTTAGAATTTCACCATCGATGATGACGACCGTATCGGCTGTCATCACAATTTCATCGTTGATCGACGACTTAAAAGTTTCTGCTTTTTGCTCTGCAAGGAATTTCGGGACGGCCTCCACCGGCATGACGTCTGGAAAACTTTCATCACTTTCCGGCTTATCTATACGGAAATGAAACCCAAGCTCTTGCAGCAAAAATTGCCTACGGGGGGAAGTGGAGGCAAGAATCAGCTTTCGGTTAAACTTGATCACGACTAAACGGTGAGTAAGCAGGAGTTTGAAATTCGTCTTCCTTGATCGAAGCGAAAAGGAATCCGCAAATTGCCTTCGGATAGAAGTAGGTGGATTTTTGTGGCATGGTGTAGCCGCTGGCACAAACACGCTTCACGTCTTCAATTGAAATTTCCTGTGTGATAATTGCCAATTGTGCCTCTCCCCGCATCACTCGGGAAAGGCAATCAGAAAAGCTTCTGTCATAGTCGATTTTGTCGGATTGACGCTGATCACGGCCCGGTATACCCAATGCCTTCTCTATAATAAAATAGTGCATCATCGTAAGGTCGAGTTTTTTTATTAAGTCGGGAAAGGGCCAGTGAAAATCCAGGAAGGCTTCCGGCAACAGTCTTATTTTATACGCATTGTCCTTAAAGACCAGTCCGAATGTCCACGGTTTGCCCAGGATAATATCATCGAGAGAATCGGGATCTTCGATCGGTTTTATTGTAAAATAGAGCGCCAGTTTTCGTAATACCTTCTCCTCCGAAAAGTCTGGCAGATTTTGCAGCACCCGGTGTGTGGGCAATATCCTGAGATCATCTGCTTCGGTGTTGGTTAAAAACATGAGATGAAAATGATAACCTTCTGTTCCCGTATCATTCTTATTTTCACTCTTCAGCTTGTGTTTAAGGATCAAAGAGCTTTCATAGCGATGATGACCATCCGCCAGGATGATGGTTTTATCGTTCAAGAGGGTGATAATTTTTTTTACAATCGTTGCATCCTGTATCACGGCAAGCACATCCCGTGCACCCTGGTAATCTTCTGTTTCATAAATAGGATTTCCAATCGCGTCATCCATATAGGCCTCCAGCGCAAATGTTGGATCGGTGTAAAGTCCGTGCGTAGGGCTCGCATGGAGCATTGTTTTTTCCAATATCTCAACCCGGTCATTCACTGATTTTGGAATAGTATTTTCGTGGCGTAGAATAACTTTTTCATCCCAGTCGTACGCGCGGATGTTACAGATTATTCCTTTCCGGCAGTATTCCTTTGAGTGTCCTGCCATTTTAAAGTATTGGTAATATACGTACAGGCCGGGCAGCTGATCCTGAAGGATGGTCCCATCATTTTTCCATTGCTGCAAGGTTTCAGCAGCACGGGTAGCCGCATTTGGTTCCAAGGGCACTGAAACGTGAATACTGTTATGAGGATTTTTATAGAGCGTTTGCCGTTGCTTTTCTGACACAACGTCAAAGAGGGGAGAAGTCAAGGCTTCCATATTGCTTCCCAGTTCCCGGTTATAGCGCCAGGCGCGTAGCGGCTGTATTTCTGCCATCTTATGGTTGAATAATTAAATGAATAGGTGCAGCAGTTATATACGATTCGCCTTCCACCGGCTAATGGTTTCGGCCGGGCCCGAGGTATGATTATTGGGTTCACGGGTTGCATCCTCAAAAACTTTCGCAGCCAACGTGGATGCGATTATCGCGGTAGCTGAATCATTGAGGGATTTATTTAGCAACTCCGGCTTGAAGAACTGTTCCACGAATTTTGTATCAAAGTTACCAGATCGGAAAGCCTCATGCTCCATGACAAACTTGCAAAAGCCAAGTGTTGTTTCTACGCCGGTGATCTGAAACTCATCGATTGCGCGAATCATTTTTTCTATCGCCGCTTCGCGCGTATCAGCATGACAGATCATCTTTGCGATCATCGGGTCATAATAAAACGGGATCGACATGCCTTCTTCAAACCCGTCATCTACCC
>JANYKP010000019.1 GCA_025358195.1 Cyclobacteriaceae bacterium | reverse complement strand
GAAATAAACGGACAGATGTACTACAAAGGCTCTGATCCTCACAAGGCCGCAGTAGTTGGTGACACCGTTGGTGATCCTTTCAAGGATACTTCCGGGCCCTCATTGAATATCCTTATTAAGCTCATGTCGATCGTTGCATTGGTTATTGCTCCGCTACTGGTGCCAAGTGATAGCCCTGAAGCAAAGGAAGTTAAGCCAAAAACAACCGTTGAAGTGGTCAGTGTGCCCCCAATCGGGCCCGCGGCAGTTAAATAATAACATTAGTTTTCTCATGGAAAGAGTCGCGAAAATTCGTGACTCTTTTTTTATTAATTTCGGAAAAGTTACAACTATGCAATTCCACCTGATATTGACGCTCGCCCTCATGGGAAATTTGGCGAACGCTCAAACGGTGTTGGGTAAATGGAAGACCATCGATGACTCATCCGGTGAACCGAGATCCATTGTAGAGATCAGTGAGAACAATGGAAATATCTATGGTAAAATCATTAAACTTTTCCCTCAGCCCAATGACGACCCCGACCCGGTTTGTGATAAGTGTGATCCTTCCGATCCGCGCTTCAACAAGAAGGTCATCGGGATGGAGATCATCCGTAACTTCAAGCAAGATGGCGATGAGTGTACCGGAGGCGATATACTGGACCCCGAAAATGGCAAGGTCTATCGCGCCAAGATATGGGCCCAGGGAAAAGATTTGAAGGTACGAGGTTACTGGGGCCCCTTCTACCGAACTCAGACTTGGCTCCGGGCTGACTAGAAAAATCGGATATCGGAAAATAGCGACATTTATCGAGTGTATACTTCATTCAACTTAAATTAAGGTTACCACCGTGGCATACCGGGTATTCAAATCGGGTTTTGAAATGAATGAGAAGGACCTCTTCGAGAGGATTCAGAAAGGGGATGAAAAGGCCCTGGAGGTCATTTATAAGAAGTATTACAGGATGATGATCAAATTGGTCATTACTAATAGCGGTACGGAGGAAGAAGCCCGGGATGTTTATCAGGACGCGCTCGTGGTATTCTGGCAAAAGGCCCGGTCGGGAAACCTGGTGCTCACCTCGAAAATGAGCACGTATATCTACAGCATTTGTCAAAACCTGTGGAGAAAGGAGTTGGACCGGAAAAAGCGGCTTTCGAACGAGGAAAAGGATTCTTCTGAATCAATGGACCTCGACAAACCCGAAAGGGAGAAGATTGTAGCCAAATGCCTGGACCAATTGGGTGAAACCTGCCGAAAGGTTTTGATGTATTATTACTTTGACGAGATGTCGATGCAGGAAATTGCCGATAAACTGGGTTTTGCCAACACCGACACCGCCAAGACAAAGAAATATAAGTGTAAACAAAAGCTTGATGAATTGGTGAAATCTCAATATTCCGAACGAGACTTTCTAGACTAAGAAAATGAACAATTTTGAATTGATAGACGACTACCTCGCAAACCGGCTCCAGGAGCAGGACAGGAAAGCGTTTGAACAACAACTGGACGGAGACCCGGCTTTAAAAGAAGAGGTTGAATTTCAACAGCAAGTCGTACACGGTGTACGTCAGGCACGGATAGTAGAACTAAAAAGTATGTTGAACAATGTTCCGGTAAGCGGAAACTACTGGAGCGGCGGTAAGATTGTCGCAGCAGTGGTGACGGCGGGCATCGTGGCTACCGGTCTTTATTTTTATATGAATGAAAATGAGGTTAGCATGACCTCCTTGCAAGAACAAAATCAGGAAATTCCAGAACAACCCGCTGATAATACAATAGTACCCTCAACGAGTGACATAAAGCAAGAGGATTCAGTCACAACCCTACAGCCCACAAAGGAGAAATCAGGAAAATTAAAGCAGCATAAAACCTCCACCCCTGTTAATAAACCAGACATCCAGGTGGTGGATCCTTCCGTCGATTTTTCCCAAACTGAAGAAGATGTCGCCGCAGCCAAATTCCATAGCGCGGCGGATGTCGTATTGTTTGGCGATCGCCGCAAGCGCCTTGACGTGCGTGGAATATCGTTGTTCCGGCTC
>JANYKP010000012.1 GCA_025358195.1 Cyclobacteriaceae bacterium | reverse complement strand
CTTATTAGATATTACAACTGATTAAGTATTACAACTTAGAATTTATACATGCCATCGGACCGATTTTCAAATAAAGTCAACATTAAAAACCGCCAGGCGTCTTTTCAGTATGAGCTGCTGGATACGTACGTGGCAGGTATTGCCCTTAAGGGAACTGAAATTAAATCCATTCGTGAAGGAAAAGTAAACTTGCAGGATGGCTATGTTTATTTTTCGACTGAAGAAGCTTTCGTAAAAGGCGTTAACATTTCTCCCTTTGCTCAAGGGACTCACTATAATCATGAGGCAGCCCGTGAACGCAAACTGCTGATGAAAAAAAGCGAGATCAATAAATTAAGAGCGAGGACCGAGGAGAAGGGCTTAACAATTGTCCCGCTCCGGTTGTTTATCAATGACAGGGGTTATGCGAAATTGGAAATTGCCGTTGCTCGCGGCAAAAAGACACACGATAAGCGGGAGAGCATCAAGGAGCGGGAAGCAAAAAGAGAACTAGCGCGTACTAAATTTTAAGAAACCACAATATTCATGGAACCAGCAGCGTTTGGAGTTTGCCGCTTGGCCGTTGTGCCGGTCCGCAGCGATCACCGAGATACCGCTGAACAACGGTCCCAACTTCTGTTTGGTGATCACTATGAAGTGCTATCCGTCACACCAGACAGAAAGTGGGGACACATCAAAATTTATGCTGACCAATGCGAAGGTTGGTTGGATGTAAAACAGCATCATGCAATTTCGAAAGAATATTTTGATCAGATCAATCAAACCGATTACAAGATTACTACGGAGATCGCGTCACCTGTTCTCTATAAAAAAAGTCCCCTTACGATCGTGATGGGGAGTATTGTGCCGATTTCAAACTCCGAATTATTTAAGATAGAAGAGCAGTTTGCCTTTAATGGTGAATCAAAAGGCCTGGGGCAAAAGAGGGATGTTGATTTTTTAAAAAGCATAGCAAAGAAGTATCTGTCGTCGCCTTACCAGTGGGGAGGCAAGAGCCCGTTTGGCATTGATGATTCCGGATTTGTACAAATGGTCTATAAAATTACAGGATATTCCCTTCAGCGGGAGACCCGCCACCAGGCGATCCAGGGAAAGAAGATCAAAAGTATGGAGGAAGCCAAGCCGGGTGACCTCGCATTCTTTTCAGAAAAAGACGGCGTCGTGACTCACGTGGGGATGATTTTGGATGATGAAAAGATTATTCATTCCTTCGGCCAGGTTCGGGTTGATACAATCACCGAAGAAGGAATTCTGAATCCGGAAACCAAAATCTACACCCACCTCCTGCATTCTATCAGGAGGATTATTTCTTGAGAAATTATAGAGATTTTTTTTACCCGACACAAACAAACGCTGTATTAACTTCAGCCTGGTAGCATTCAACTGCGCTTAATAAGGCCGAGCCAGGGAAACTTCGCGTCTTTTCTTTGCATGAACCGCCGAAGCTGCTTCCGCATAGGTGCCTTGCAGAACTAAAACTTTGGTTTTATCTTTTCAGCATGGATAGTAGGGTATTGGTACTTAATCAAGACTTTAGTCCACTGATGGTATGTTCGGTGGAGCGTGCGTTCATTCTCGTCTATCTCAATAAGAGTGAAATGGTGCGCTCGGCAAATGGCCACAAAATCCACAGCATCACTCGAAGTTTCCCCATGCCATCGGTTATCCGGTTGAATCGCTACGTAAATGCCCCGTATAAAGGGGTAAATCTGACCCGGCAGAATATATTCAAGCGCGATAATTTTGAGTGTCAGTATTGTGGGACCAAACGGGAACTCACGCTGGACCATGTGATACCGAGTTCGAGGGGCGGCCCTCACTCCTGGTTGAACCTGGTGACAGCGTGTAAAAGGTGTAATGCAAGGAAGGGCGACTTTACACCGGAGGAAGCTGGCATGATCATCCGTAGCAGGCCGTTCAAGCCATCGTACACGCTATTCCTTCGTGATATCAGCGGCATGAAGCAGGAAGAATGGGATGAGTTTTTGGGATAATCAGTCCACTAGAATTTCAACCGGAAGATCGTTTTTACGCCAGGCTCCGATTCAACGGAGAGAGAACCGTCATGCATCTGCATAATTTGTCGTGAGAGACTCAGGCCAATGCCAGAACCTGTTTTTTTGGTTGTGAAAAATGGAACGAACACGCGACTCAACGCCTCTTTAATAATTCCCGAGCCATTGTCAACAACTTCTATTAAAACAACACTCCCTGAATATTTTCCGCTCAGTTCAATTTCTCCATTCTGAACATCACCCAGGGCTTCAATAGAGTTTTTGATGAGATTGATGAGTACCTGTTCGATCATTTCTTCATCCGCCTGAATGGTCAGGTAGTCGGATTCACACGTATGCGTAAAGTCAATCGTAGTTTTTCTGATTTCCGGCTTCATTAGTTGCGCCACTTTTTCGATCAGTTCTTTTACGAGCACGGTTTTAATTTTTGGAGGAGGTAAAGAAGTGTACTCCCGGTAGGCGTCAATGAATTTGATAAGCCCTTTGCTACGGTTCTCAATCGTACTCAACCCTTCACGCAAATCTTCAGCGCCTTCGGCTTTTAATTCGTAATGACTATTCTTCTGCACCATATCATGATCCAGTATTTCCCGCAAGGTGGACGTGAGCGAGGAAATAGGAGTGATGGAGTTCATGATTTCGTGACGAAGCACGCGTGTAAGATTTTGCCAAGCCTCGATTTCCTGTTGTTGCAATTCTGTCTGGATATTCTGCAGGGTAAGCAGCTTCATCGTGTTTCCACGGATTCGCATTTCCGTTGCCTGGATCGTGAGTAAAAAATCCTGATCGGCTTTGTACAAGGTACTTTTACCAGGCTCCACATCTTTAATCGCCTGAAGTAGTTTTGGTTTTTTGTCCTTTAACTGTTCGATGTTCTTAATCGACTGAATGCCCATAAATCGTTTTGCATTGGCATTTATCAGTTGAATGTTTCCTTCTGTATCGAATGAAAGGATACCAGTTCGCACTTGCTGTACCACGGTGTTGAGGTACTGCCAGTGCTCTTCTTTTTCTGAGCGTGCCTTGCGAAAGGCCTCCAGTACCTCATTGAATTTTGCATTGAGGTCGCGAAAACTGGAACCTAATTTATTATCAGCGGTGAACCCGGATATGAAATCGGAATATTTGACGGATTCAAGGAAGCGGGTGAGTTTGCGGTTGGTCTGAGATGTGAACTGGAAAAGTTCCCCTAATTGCCCAATGATGATCATACCCATGAGCATCGCTGCGAAAACCATATTGGCATGGTTGACCATATACACAAACAAAGCCATGGTCAACCCAATCAGGATGACGCGAAATGCAATGCGAAATGTAAAATCACGGAATAGCTTCATGTGAGAGTGCTAACGTGTTAATGTGTTTATGTGTTAATGTGTTTGCGTGGATATGTGTTAATGTACGAGAGTGTGGTCTGCATTTACCTAAACACGTAAAGACATAGGTACATTGAAACGTTTATTAAAGTCCATGCTTTTCGAGTCTCCGGTATAGCGAGGAGCGTGTGAGCCCCAGTTCAGCGGCGGCCTGTGTGATGTTCCCATTATATTTTTTAAGCACCTTGCGAATCAATAGCTTTTCCACTTCGTCCAGATTGAACTGATCCAGATTTAAGGGTTGTTCATTATCTTTTCCTGACGTGGAGTTAAAATTGAAATCCTCCGGCTGTAGTACCGAGCTGTTGGAAAGAATGATGGCACGCTCAATAGCATGCTGTAGTTCACGTATGTTGCCAGGCCACGGATGCTTATTCATCCGGGTCATTGCTCCGTCACTGATTTTTGTTACGTTCTTGGTGTACTTCTCTGCGTAATGCTTCAGGAAATGATGAGAGAGCAGCGGGATGTCTTCCATCCGGTCGCGGAGGGAGGGTATTTCAATTTCAATGGTATTCACACGGTACAACAAGTCCTGGCGAAAACGATTTTCCTTCACCATATCATAAAGTGGAAGATTGGTGGCGCAGATGAGTCGAATATCAATGGCCATATCCTTGTTTGCACCTACACGGCTTACTTTGCGATTCTGTAATACGGTGAGGAGTTTAGCTTGCAAGGGCATGGATAAGTTTCCGATCTCATCCAGGAATAGCGTCCCGTTGTTAGCAATTTCAAATCGCCCGGGCCGGTCTTCTTTCGCGTCTGTGAACGATCCTTTTTTGTGACCAAAGAGCTCGCTTTCAAAAAGTGTTTCAGTGATGGAGCCAAGGTCTACCGATACAAACGTCTCCTTGGCCCGTGCTGAATGGCGGTGTATTGCGCGGGCTATCAATTCTTTACCGGTACCGTTCTCACCGAGGATGAGTACGTTGGCATCGGTGTGCGCTACGCGATCAATGGTTTGAAAAATGCGCTGCATTGCGGTGCTCTGGCCGATAATTTCCTGATAGCGATCATTGATGGCCTGGTTGATTTCCTGGTTTTTGATTTTTAATGTATTCACCTCATCGCGCGTTTCGCGCAAGCGCATGGAGGAATAAAGTGTGGCAAGCAGTTTTTCATTTTCCCAGGGCTTCAAAACAAAATCCGTGGCGCCGGCTTTGATTGCTCGGACGGCCATTTGGATGTCGCCATACGCGGTGATGAGCACTACCACCGCGGAGGGATCGATCTGCAGGATTTTCTCGAGCCAGAAATATCCCTCGCTGCCGCTGCTCACATCTTTTGTGAAATTCATGTCGAGCAGGATGACATCGTAGTCATCGTTATTCATCAATGCCGGGATAGCCTCCGGATTTTTTTCAATATCTACCTGGACGAAGTGACGCTTCAAGTGCATCTTGGCTGCTTTCAGAAGGTCTTCGTTGTCATCAACGATGAGGATTTTTCCTTGCTTTTGATCAGTCATTTATAATTGTTTTATTGATCGGTTTGGTCCAGTTGGGCAAAGTTGATACCGCACTCTTGAAACCCTCACAGGGCTTTAGTTTTCAATTATTTAATTTTCAAGTTACCAAAATCACGTCCGTAATCGGACAGTTGCGTTCAGCTTTGAACGAAAGATTTAAGGAAAAGATGGGTTTTTATTGCTTTTGGCCGTTGGCACGGTAGTTGGCAATGGGGAGTAGTCATTCCGGATCAAAAACATGGAATGCTGGATACTATTAATGAGCGAATGGACAAGAAACTTGTAAAAAAGACGTGGACGTTAAAGCGCATTGCAACCTTCGGAGGCATTGGATTATTTGTCATTTTCGTTTCCTACCAATTTATTTTCGCTGACAGGCGTTCGAAGTTGAAAATTGAAATGGATAAGATTACCATTTCGGAAGTCAGGAGGGGAGAATTCAAGGAGTATATTCCGCAAACAGGTATTGTAGAACCCAGCCGGCAGGTTTTTCTGGACGCCATTGAAGGAGGAAATATAAAGCACATTACTCGCGAAAGCGGAGCGATGGTGAAAAAAGGTGATATCATCCTGGAGATTACGAACTTGAATCGTGAAATCACCGTCCTTGATCAGGAATCCAATCTTACACAAAGCATTAACAGGACCCGCGATACACGGATGACGATCAATCAAAATGCGTTGCGTCAGCAGGAAAGTTTAATAACTATTGACAATGCTTTGGCCACGTTGAAGCCAAAGTACCTTCGTCAAAAGCAGATGTATGATAAGAAGCTAATTGCGAAGCAGGAATTTGAGCAAACCGAGGCGGACTATATTGCCAACTTGAAAAGGCGGGAAATTACTTACAAGGCTTTTCAAATTGACTCCATTAGTAGGGCGCGACAGATTGTTCAGCTTGATGAATCAGAAAGAAAATTACTCCAAAGCCTCGCGGGCGTAGGGAAGATATTGGATAACCTAACCCTTCGGGCACCCATTGACGGACAACTCTCCACACCCCACTGGGAAGTTGGTCAAGCCGTGACAGTTGGTCAGCGATTGGGACAAGTGGACATCGTGGGCAGTTATAAAGTGCGGGTACCCATCGATGAGTTGTATTTACCCCGTATCTCCCAAGGCTTACACGCCACTACCGATTTTGCAGGAAAAACATATAGTCTCAAAATCACGTATGTGTATCCGAACATCACGGCTGGTAGATTCGAAGTAGATATGGATTTTGATGGTGAAACACCTCAAGGTATTCGCCGTGGACAGTCGCTTCGTTTGCGTATCGAATTAGGCCAATCTTCGGAGGAGCTTCTGTTGCCCATGGGTGGATTTTATAAGGATACGGGTGGCAACTGGGTCTTTATCCTGGATGGTGAAAAACGTGCTGTACGCCGCGATATCAAGTTGGGTCGTAAGATGGGAAGCGAGTACTTTGAAGTGCTGGAAGGCCTGAAACCAGGTGATAAAGTAATCACTTCCTCGTACGAGAATTTTGGCAACAATGAAGTTTTAATCCTGAATTAATGCAACTATTTGAGCTTTGAAAGCGTCTAATGTTCTGTAACTATTTGGAAATAAGGAAGTATTGAATAAAACTTTTTGTAGACAATTGACAACATCCAACCTCTAACCTATGATTCTTCTAAAAAATCTTGAAAAAGTTTACACTACTGAAGAAGTAGAGACCACTGCCCTCAATAGCATCAACCTCGAGATCAAGGATGGTGAATTTGTGGCGATCATGGGCCCTTCAGGATGCGGTAAATCCACCTTGCTGAACATCCTCGGCTTGCTCGACAATCCCTCGAATGGGGAATACCATTTTGGTGATCATGAAGTTGCAAAATACAGCGAGCGTCAACGTGCGCAGTTGCGCAAAGGCTCCATCGGTTTTGTCTTTCAGAGCTTTAATTTAATTGATGAGCTTACCGTGTTTGAAAATGTCGAACTCCCCTTGTTGTACATGAAAGTTCCTGCCGGCGAACGAAAACAACGTGTCGAAGCAGTGCTGGAGCGGATGAACATCATGCA
>JANYKP010000562.1 GCA_025358195.1 Cyclobacteriaceae bacterium | reverse complement strand
AATCGTAACGATGTATGTCGTTACCCTGGAACCTCCTGCCGGCATGATTTTATTGGCAGACCCCATATCTTCGATCGCCTATCCGGATCGCGGCTTTGCGAAAGATTTGTTTTTTTCCGGGCACGTTAGTACGATGATGGTACTCGTATTGATTGAAAAGAATCGCCTTGCCAAAATCCTGAAGATTACAGGAACAGTTATTATGGCGTTTCTTTTGGCCTGGCAACGCGTTCATTATACCATTGACCTTTTGGCGGCCCCTCTTATTACCTATGGAACTTTCCTCCTGATTCAATCCGCATTGAAGCTTAACGATGAGGCCCGCCCATCCAACTAAAGAGGAAAAAACCCGTTTACGTACCTAAATCGCAAGATTTAATGTTTAACATTTCAATAAAATTCAAGTAATTTGCGTGTTACCAAACTATTAAACCAGAAAACGGACCATGTACGAGCAGGTAAAGAATGGGAAGGCCTTTAAGGTCAATGGAAGCTATCCTTATTTCTCCTTAGAATCAACCTTGACCCAAGAGCAAAAAGAATTCTTTGATACCTATGGATTCCTTCATTTCAAAAAGTTTGTTGATAAAGAGTTGGTGCAACAGATGCTGGCAGAGTCTGTCAGAATTCAGGAGGAATGGATTCTTGAAGATAGGAAAATGGTGAACGGTGTGCCTATTAAATATGGCACAGACATTAGCGGCAAGAAGATTGTACAGCGTTTTGCTTTTCTTAACCAGTTCAGTCAGGTATTCGAGAATTTTCTAAAGGAGCCGCGATTACAAGCGCTTTTCGAACTCGTCGGCACCCCCGATTCGAGGATCGGTGAAAATGAAAAAGATGGACTTGTATTTAATCATTATGTCAATTCTTCTGAAAGTAATTACAGCCAGTTAGGCTGGCATACCGACGCGTTGCGTGATATCTTTTATGGCAATAAGATCATGCCAATGCTCAATGTTGGACTCCACTTGGACTATTCATCAACAGACAATGGAGGGCTTCGGATTCTTCCGGGTACTCATAACAAAGGCATTGCCACGCTCCTGTTTAAGAAACTCTATTTCCTGAGTCATAAACCCGACAAGCGCGAACTGGGACTGAATGTTGAGCCCGGTGATCTTACCGTTCATGACGGCCGCCTCTGGCATCGGGTAGCGCAATCTCCTCACGTAGGTGAAAAAAGTCGCCGACGTGTAATGTATGTACCCATCGTCACGGGAAAATTTCAACCTCGTACTGAAGAGAGCAAGCCACTCTTCTATCAGCGACTCATGTCTTTGACCAATAAGTAACATGGCGTATGCCCTCGTAACGGGGGCCAGCGGTGGAATCGGCTGGGCCTTGGCAAAAGAACTAGCTGCCCGAAAACACGATCTTTTATTACTGGCCCGTTCGGAGGAAAGTCTGAAAAAAAACGCGCAGGAGTTACGGCAGCGTTTTAACGTCCAAGCCGATTATCTTGTTATTGATCTATCCATCACGGATGCTGCCTTACAGGTTCGGAGCTGGCTCCTAGAAAAATCGTACGACATCGATATCCTAATCAACAACGCAGGGTTCGGTTCTTGGGGAACCCTCAAAGAACTACAGCGAAGTGAACTCAACCAGATGATGCAATTGAATATGCTGACGCTGGCTGATTTCTGTAAGGTTTTGCTTCCCAATCTGGAAAAGAATCCACGGGCATATATCCTGAATATTTCCAGTACGGCTTCCTACCAGGCTGTGCCAACATTGACTACCTACGCTGCCACCAAAGCTTTTGTTCTGCTGTTTTCCCGTGGCTTACGATGGGAATTGAAGGATAGTCCGGTTTCAGTGTCATGCCTTAGCCCCGGTACGACCTCAACCGGTTTCATTGATAGGGCAAACATGGGAATACTGAAGGAGAAAGCTGAAAAATTTAGCATGGAACCAGAACAGGTAGCAAAAATTGCTATTAATGGAATGTTAGCCAACAAGGCAGAAATTATTCCAGGATTTGTGAATTGGACGACCGTAAAGTTGGTTCAATTGCTTCCAAAGGTCCTGCCAGAATTAATTGCCAGAAACCTATATAAGACTGATAAATAGGCAGTTAATATAACCTACTTCGTCTTTAAAATAAACACAATTCTTCCTTTCGATCGATCTGGTGCTCGCCCGCCAGAAGTACGCACCAAAGAATTTTTCCGGATTTCCTCTTTTAGAATCTGTTCAGATTTCGGACTGAGACTGCGTTCTACAGTTATGATCCCTATGATCTCACCACTTTCGTCGCATTCAATTTCAAAGATTACTTTACCGTTTTCGTTATCCGGTAATTCCGGGACTTTAGGCTGGTCCGCCCAAGCCCAGCCGGACATTGACAGTCCAAATCCATCTCCTCCGCCA
>JANYKP010000550.1 GCA_025358195.1 Cyclobacteriaceae bacterium | reverse complement strand
TGCTTGGTCTTGGTGTTTTGTGGGTTGTGTCAGAGATGATCAATCCGCATGCAGACGAAGCCCTCCGCAAACCTTACACGGCAGCAGGCGCACTTCAGCGAATTGATACATCCAGCGTGCTTTTCTTCCTGGGGATTTTGTTGGCCGTGGCAGCACTGGAGGCCATGACAACCCTCCACCACTTTGCAGAATGGCTGGACAAAGCGGTGGGAAGTCAATCCATTATTATTACACTCATCGGCTTACTTTCTGCGGTGATCGACAATGTTCCCCTGGTAGCGGCCAGTATGGGTATGTATAACCTCGATGTCTACCCGATGGATCATTTCATTTGGGAATACCTTGCCTATTGTGCCGGTACGGGTGGAAGCATTCTGATCATTGGATCGGCCGCCGGTGTAGCAGTCATGGGTATGGAGAAGATCGATTTCATTTGGTATATGAAACGGATTAGTCTCATTGCTATGCTTGGGTATTTTGCCGGATGCGGATCGTATTTGGTTATTTATCAACTGATCCACTAACGTCAGACTTCGACAGGCTCAGCCTGACACACTTCGACAGGCGTGTCAGGCTGAGCCTGTCGAAGCCTGACACCCTCAATTGATTCTGAATGAAAATCCTGACGAAACAAATACGTTGTTACGTTGTTCTAAACGGCTGATACCGGCAGAAACGTCAAGTTGTAACTTGGGCAAAAGCAAATAAGTCATACCTCCATCCAAGCCTTGTTCGCCAGGCCACTGATTGTATACGTATCCAAAATATTCGGCAAACAAACCGACTCGCTGAGTGGGAAGATAGTTGAAACAAAAAGAAGCCGTGAAAACACTTTTCCCATGGTTGCTGTCCCAGATGTATCCAATATTATAATTAATGGCGGTATTCGGATAGAAGTCATTCTGAAATAATAATAGTACTTCATAACCCATGTTTTTGGCTTGCGAGGATGCCGGATTAAGCGGGATCACCACATGGGCCATTATATCCGTTTCCGGGATCCATTGATCTTGTTTGATGACATGCATCTTAACCCCAATAGAAAGAGGTGAAACGCTCCTTAACGTATTCACTTCCGTTCGATCCAGTACTTGCCGCGACGAAACTCTAAGTTCCGAACGCTTACTGATGCCGGTGCGGAAAAGAGCGCCGGGCAAATTATAAAGCTCACCGGTGGACCTTTTAAAGTAGTCAAACCCAACTTCAAATTGATAGGTTCCGCGCGGCACGGTAAAAGGTGATTCGGCTATTCCAGGCCTGTCTACCGTAAGTTCATTCAGGCCAACTTGTGAAAAAGTTACTTGAAACGCCAACAGGTTAATCACAAGAAGAAAAGTCTTCTTCACAACAATCGAAAGTATTGTATGGCGCATTTTTTCAATCAAGTAATACCGAAAACATCGAACTTTTTCATCCTAAAAAAGAATTGAAAGATTAATTTCAATTGGATGTGAATTATCTCAATTCACATGAACAAAAAAATGAGGTTAAGAAAGGAATGTTAAATGATGAGCACTCCGAAATTGATAAATAATTTCTGAGCAGGTCTGGCGGTAAGCCGTCTTTGGAAATACGATGCAAACTGCGCGTCATGGATACCCATAAAGGTCAGTTGGCTGGCATCATAATATGAATTGCTTGGACGGGTATTAGACGCTCCGGAAACATTTATTTTAATCGTTTCACGAAACTCCCGAACCGCATCCTCGGAGTCTTCCGTCAGTTGTGCCCCAGCTTCAGTCTGTGTTTGATCAATGAAATCAGATTGTGAAAAGTATCCGGTCGAAGACAGGAATAGCAGGATGAAACCGGCGGAAAGTATCCTATTGATTTTCACCCTGTAAATTTAGAAATATTTGATAATAATACCTTACCCTGCTTAATGCCAAGACCTTAGACTAGGCCCGAGCACCAAAAGCTAAAACCCAACAACAACCGAAAGGTTAAAGCCTAGTTGAATTCAACCCTTGAATTTCTATGCCTTCAATTCATTCTTTTTTCTATGCCAGATGAGGTAAATCGCCGGCAGCGTAATCAATGTTAAGATGGTGTCCGAAATCAACCCACCGATCATAACAACCGCCAATGGCCGTTGTGTTTCAGAGCCTATGCCCGTAGAAAGGGCCGCTGGTAATAAGCCAAATCCAGCCATCAATGCCGTCATCACTACCGGGCGAACGCGTGATAGCGCCCCTTCGATAATGGATGTGCGTACATCCGCACCTGCTTCTTTCAACTTATTAAATACGGATACCAGGATCACACCATTTTGTACAGAGACGCCGAAGAGCGCAATAAAACCAACCCCCGCAGAAATACTGAAGTGAATGCCCGTTATGAAAAGCGCCAGAATTCCTCCGATCAATGCAAAGGGTACATTCATCAAAACGGCCACTGCATTCTTGGTGGAATTGAACATAAAAAACAGCCACATAAAAATTAACGCAATCGAAATAGGGATCACAATTTTTAACTGGTTAGTAGCCCTAACCTGATTTTCAAACTCTCCATTCCAGGTAAGATCGTATCCTTTATCAATTTTAATTGCTGCTCCCACCTTTTCCTGGGCTTCCGCAATGGTGCTACCGAGATCGCGTCCGCGAACTGAAAACTTAATAGGAATAAACCGAAGGTTGTTTTCCCTGTAAACAAAAGAGGGTCCGTTCTGCAATTTTACATCTGCAATTTCATGAAGAGGAATTTTTGTGTTGTTGGTGCTGGGGATCATTAGTCGCTCAATAACGTTTTCATTTTTTCGAAACTCAGGGGAAAACCGGACGCGAATATCAAATCTCCGTTCCCCATCATAAAAGGTCGAGGCTTTCTTTCCACCAACTGCCATTTCGATGATGTCGTTGGCTTCCGCCACATTCACGCCGTATCGCGCCATCTTCTCACGATCCAACTCTATGCGCAATTCCGGCGCTCCAAGACTCTTAAAGATTCCCAAATCCTGAACGCCCCTGATCGTGGACATAATGGCCCTTACGCTATCGGCTTTTCGTTCCAGCACCTCAAGGTTGTCGCCGAAAATTTTAATGGCCATTTCTCCCTTCACACCCGAAACAGCCTCCTGAACGTTGTCAGAAATAGGTTGTGAAAAACCGAACACAACTCCAGGAAATCCTACCTTTAGTTTGTCCTGCATATCCTTTATTATTTCATCTTTGGACAGTCCTCGTTTCCATTCATTTTTGTGGAAGAGATCAACAAAGAATTCAACATTAAAAAAGCCGGTTGGGTCAGTGCCATCGTTGGGCCGGCCATTTTGCGAGATGACTCCTTTCACCTCTGGATACGTTTGAAAGATCTTTCTCATTTCGGCAGACTTCTGATTGGCCGTGGTGAAGTTCACACTTTGCGGCATGCTCGCCCGCACGTAAATGGATCCCTCATTGAGAGAAGGTAAAAACTCGGAGCCCAGTCCGGCAAAAATGAATACACTTATGGCAAGGAGCAGAGCCGAAGAGCCAATTCGCCTCCATGGATAATTTAATGAACGCTCCAGGATGGGGCGGTAGAGCTTTTTGATCCATCGAACCAGAAAATTCTCTTTCTCAACAATGTTTTTCGTGAATAATAATTTGCTTAGCAACGGCACGAGTGTCAGGGTAAAAATCAAAGCACCCATCAGCGCAAAGCCCATCGTGTACGCCAATGGACTGAACATGCGACCTTCCACCTTCTGAAAGGCAAAAATGGGTATCAACGCGGTGATGATGATTAGCTTGGCAAAAAAGATAGGTTTACCCATTTCGACAGACACTTCGGTGATCATTGACATTTTTCCCATGGCGTTAAACTTTTCAACGCCTACCTTGATTTGCTTGTGGGCCAAATAGGCAAAAACTCCCTCCACCATTACCACTGCCCCGTCGATGATGATCCCAAAATCGATCGCTCCAATGGAGAGGAGATTAGCCGACATGCCCTTAATTTTCATGCAGATAAACGCAAACAGAAGGGCCAATGGAATAATGATGGCCACAATTACCGTGGCCCTCCAATCAAGCAGAAAGATTGAAACAATCAGGGTAACGAGCAGGATACCAATGGTAAGGTTTTCAAGTACGGTATGAATGGTGAGATTGACGAGGTTGGTTCGGTCGTAGAACACTTTGATTTTTACGCCCTCCGGAAGTACGCGGTTATTTAAATCATCAATTTTCTTGTTTAGGTCTTTCAATACCTGGCTTGGATCTTCCCCTCTTCGCAATAAGACGATTCCTTCTACTACATCCTGTTCATTGTCACGTCCTACTTTACCAAGCCGGGGCGTATAGAATTCCGTGACATTTGCCACGTCACGAATAAAAATTGGCGTTTCATTAATGTTTTGAATAATAATTCTTTCAATATCCTTTATGCCCTTCACCAATCCCAAGCCTCTCACCAGGAATGCCTGCTGACCCTTTTCAATTACGTCACCTCCTACATTTCCGTTATTTGCTTGGATGGCTGTGAAAACATCTTTCGGACTAAACTCATAGGATTTGAGGCGTTGGGGATCGAGCGTAACCTCAAAGGTTTTCACTTCTCCGCCAAAGCTTATTACATCGGCTATTCCGGGAACTGATTTTAGTCGTTTATCGATGACCCAATCCTGAATTTCCTTTAATTCACGTAGCGATTTTTGGCCACTTCCATCCAACGTGTACCGGTAGATCTCTCCGGTGGGTCCGGAAGGCGGCTGGACCTCTGCATCCACACCTTCAGGAAGGGTTACATTTTCTATCTGATTGTAAACTACCTGGCGGGCATAAAAATCATCCACATCGTCTTCAAAGAAAATAGTGACAACCGAAAGGCCAAAAAGTGAAACGGAGCGTAGGCTCGTTTTCTTTGGCACCACATTCATCTCCACCTCAATAGGGATCGTGACAAACTTTTCCATCTCCTCAGCACTACGGCCCGGCCATTGGGTAATGATGATGACCCGGGTATTAATTACATCCGGAAAAGCTTCGATGGGTGTCAGCACAAACCCGCGTACGCCTAACGCGATGACCACGGCTGTACCCACGAATATGAGTATGGGGTTTTTAAGTGAGAATGAAATAATGGTTTTTATAAACTTGTTCATAAGTACTCGAATTAATGAGCGGAGCCTCCGCCAGGACGGATCGCACTCAGATTATTACTTTTGAAAAAAAATGATTCTGGCCGTGCTACCTCCACTACCTGATATCTCAAGCCTCGCCGGGGGGCAGGTTGCCCAACGATTTCAGATGAGAATTTGACAGTTCAATAAGAAAATAGGGGAAATCGAAGACTGAAAAATCGTTGTAGTTTGTTGTCTCATCAAAAAAAGCACAACAGACGGCCGATACATATCAACCCAATAATTAAAGACAATGGTTTTTAAACCGTCTCTAGATTCTTCTTCAAATTCAGCTTCCGATATCATTCCGCTTAAACATTCACTGGCATTTAACGGATGGCTTTTTGATGAGAGGTTAAAAAAATTTTCGCTGGAAGCGCTCTTGCTGACACGATTTGTGATTAAGCCGTGACCCAGATCTGTCAGCCCGCTCACGATGAAAATGACCACCAAAACCCTCGATATCGTATTCTTTTTATTCACGGTTAGTTTCAAGAATGTGACAGTTATCATTAAAATTTATATTAGAAAAGCCATGCGAACCTAAGCCCGTACGTTGCCAGCCTGCCATCCGCCTGCCCTTTAGCATATACATTTGTCAGGGTTTGCGTGTACACCAAATGAACCTGGAAAACGCTGGTCCCTCCGCCTGAATCAATATCGAATCCCACCGATGCCTGAAGGCCGAATTGGTTTCTCACATAATTGTCTGTTACCCAGTTGTAAGGATGGAAGCCATCGATAACACTTTGAAAAGTCTGATTAACCCGCGAGGTGTGAATAAGTGTAGGGCCCACAGCGCCACTCAATCTCATTCCTTGCTGTAGGAAATCTTTCGGCGTTCGAAGCAATAGTGTCAGCGGAAATTCAATGGTGCTGAAACGCAACCTGTCGAGGTGGGTGGAATCAGGATCACCGCTCCTGTAGCCATCGGGTGTATTGACAAAAACCCAGGGGTGCGCAAAAGCTCCTCCGGTAATATCCTGGTGATTAATGCCCGCGCCTCGTTGCTGAAAGCCGACCCCCAAGCCTACTCCAATAAATGAATTAAAATAATACTCAGCCCTTAAATTGAATCCCACGGAAGGTTTTATGAAATAGGTACTCTGAGTCTGACCTGTGATCGTACTCCAATATTGATGATAACTTATTCCTATATGAAATTTTTTTTCTAATGCGCTGCGAAGTACGCCCTCGGACAATATCTTTTCTTTTAGCTTCTGCTGTGAAATGGCTTCTTGTGAAAGAAGCAGTAAAAAGAGAAATGCAGTTACGTGAATGGTCTTCATACCGTGATTTTACAACCTGATTAAACTTTATGTCCTGTACTCTTATTCCAAATCTGGTAGATCGCAGGTAACGTGACCAGTGTAAGTATGGTAGCGGAAATCAAACCACAAATCACAACCACGGCCAGTGGTTTTTGAGTTTCTGAGCCGATGCCGGTTGAGAGCGCCGCTGGTAGCAAGCCCAGCCCTGCCATTAATGCCGTCATTACTACCGGACGTACACGTGTCATAGCACCTTCAATAATAGCCTCGCGCAGGTTTTTACCCTGACCCTGCATTTTATTGAAGACATCAACCATGATTACGCCATTCTGAACGCACACTCCGAATAAAGCAATAAATCCTACTCCTGCTGAAATGCTAAAGTGGATACCGGTAAAGAAAAGTCCAAGGATACCGCCGATGAGTGCAAACGGAACATTCAACAAAACAATACCTGCGTATTTGGTGGAGTTAAACATGAAAAACAGCCACATGAAAATCAATGCGATGGAAATAGGCACTACAATTTTCAATTGATCGGTGGCTCGCACTTGGTTTTCAAATTCGCCATTCCAGGTCATGGAATACCCCTTTCCTAATTTGACAGCTGTTTCAACTTTTGATTGAGCCTCTGCAATGGTACCTCCCAGGTCCCTTCCCCTCACCGAAAATTTAATTGGTATGAAGCGTTGATTTCCTTCACGATATACAAAAGCCGGGCCCGTGCGTTTTTTGATTTCCGCAATTTGCCTCATTGGTATTTTCGTTCCGTTGGTACACGGCACCATGAGTCTGCCTATTTCTTTCTCTGACCTTCTGAATGCAGGTGAGAAACGTAGGCGGATGTCAAATCTCCGTTCGCCTTCATAAAACGTTGATACCTTTTTCCCACCCACCGCCATCTCAATTAAATCATTGGCCTCGGCTACGTTTACTCCATAACGAGCCATCTTCATACGGTCCAGTTCAACACGG
>JANYKP010000517.1 GCA_025358195.1 Cyclobacteriaceae bacterium | reverse complement strand
CGTTTTTTTTCCGGATGCCAATTCGGTAGCGCCACTCCGCCAATAAAGTTTCTCCACTTGCTGACCAATGTCACTATACGCTTCCATCGCTTCACGATGCTGGACGTCCACCAGGTTAATCATGTCCGTCGAGCATATTTCAATTAACCGGTACTGGGCTGACTGAAAACCACTGGCGGGCAGAAGGGACATTCTGAATTTAAGAAACTGATCGCGCTCCATGCCGTCTGTCATGATATCAAAGGAGTCCGTGAGATTTTTGAAATAGCGCATGATCCGGTCCAAACGAGCGATGAAGAATGTCTCTTCCAATGTTGCGCGTTCCACAATTTGTTCAATTTCCCATAGCACCAGATTGAAATACAGTTCTGTAATCTGGTGGTAGGTGATAAATACCCGTTCATCCGGAAACTGTGTCTTCGGATTTTGAAGACTGAGAAGGGTATCAAGATGAATGTAATCCCAGTACGTCAGGTAATCAGCGTGCAACAAGCCGTCGAGGTACGACGACAAATCCTGACCCATCACGGCATACTTCTGCTGAAGCTTGAGCAACTGTTCCTGTAACTTTGGGTCAAGGGAAGAATCCATTCAAATCGCTAAATTTGAGGCAAATTAAGAAATAGTATGTCAACCATTACAGCACAGCCTGCCAACGCAAAGAAATCTCTAAAGCAGGATATTTATGAGCACCCTGATTTTTACCAAATCGACAGCCTGCTGACGGAGGAACATAAATTGATTAGGAGTTCCATTCGTGACTTTGTGAAGCGTGAGATTTCACCTTACATAGAGGACTGGGCGCAACGAGCACATTTTCCCTACGAGATCGTAAAGAAGTTTGGAGAGATCGGTGCTTTTGGGCCAACGATCCCCCAAGAATATGGAGGCGGCGGACTTGATTATATTTCCTACGGAATTCTGATGCAGGAGATTGAACGCGGTGATTCAGGCATGCGATCGACTGCTTCCGTACAAGGATCGTTGGTGATGTATCCCATTTACAAATTTGGAAGCGAGGCGCAGCGCAAAAAATACTTACCCAAACTTGCTTCCGGTGAATGGCTGGGTTGCTTCGGACTGACGGAGCCGGATCATGGTTCAAACCCGAGCGGCATGGTCACCAACTTCAAAGACAAGGGTGATCACTATTTATTGAATGGGGCAAAAATGTGGATTTCCAACGCTCCAAAAGCAGACCTTGCTGTGGTGTGGGCCAAGGATGAGAAAGGAAGGATACACGGATTGATTGTCGAGCGTGGGATGGCGGGCTTCTCTACTCCTGAAACGCATGGCAAGTGGTCGTTGCGGGCAAGCGCTACAGGCGAATTGGTGTTTGATAATGTGAAGGTTCCAAAAGAAAATTTATTGCCCAACAAAAGCGGACTGGGTGCACCGCTGATGTGTCTTGACTCTGCCCGCTATGGAATTGCGTGGGGAGCACTGGGCGCTGCGATGGATTGCTATGAATCAGCAAGACGCTACGCTGCAGAACGTATCCAGTTTGACAAACCGATCGGGTCTTTTCAATTGGTGCAGAAAAAATTATCAGAGATGCTCACGGAAATAACCAAGGCGCAGTTACTCAACTGGAGACTGGGCACCTTGATGAACGAAGGCAAAGCCACGACCGCACAGATTTCATTGGCCAAGCGCAATAATGTTCAGGTCGCCCTGGAGATCGCACGGGAAGCGCGGCAGATTCACGGCGGGATGGGTATTACTGGAGAATACTCGATCATGCGTCATATGATGAACCTGGAATCGGTTGTGACCTATGAGGGTACCCATGATATCCATTTATTGATTTTGGGTAATGAGATTACAGGAATACCAGCCTTTAGTTGATTTCATTTGCAAAAGATCCTCACCATCATCGGCGCACGTCCTCAATTCATAAAGGCCGCCACCGTTTCACGGGAATTTAGAAAGTCGGGTATCGAGGAGATCATCGGACATATTCGCATCAAAGTGCTGCCCGGTATGTACGATGATCTCCTCGATACCCGACTTTCTAAATTCCCGTGAAACGGTGGCGGCCTTTATGAATTGAGGACGTGCGCCGATGATGGTGAGGATCTTTTGCAAATGA
>JANYKP010000512.1 GCA_025358195.1 Cyclobacteriaceae bacterium | reverse complement strand
AACTTTTTCAAAAACATTATGTCCTACTTCCTTCATCACAAAGTAGTTGTTGTTTTCGAGAACAATCGAGGACTGGGGGACGGCCAGCACTTTAACGAAGTTTTTTGGTGTGATAATTACGTTGGCAAACATTTCAGGTTTTAGGAGCCCGTCTTTGTTTACCAATTCCGTTCTCACCCGGATGACCCGTGATTGTGGGTCGAGCATAGTTCCGATTTTTTTTATCGTGCCCTTAAATTCCTTGTCGGGATAAGCAATGGTTTTTACAGTCACCAGATCGCCCTCCCGCACTTTTGCCATATCACTCTCATGGACATTCGCCCACACCCAAATCGTCTCCAGATCACTAATGGTAAAAATGTTGGTGGCATTGTCATTCCGAATCTGTGTCCCCTCGTTAATATTCCGTTCAACAATGTATCCGGACCGGGGGGCTACTACTCTGAACATAGCATCGAGCTCTTTCTCTGAGCCTCCATAAAGTTCCAGAATTTGTTTCTTTTCATTGAATTCGGAAAAAGCGTTACTGAAGTCTTTCTGGGCCTCTGCGTATTCCTTTGATGATAGCATTCCAGATTTATAAAGTTCTGTGGAGCGCACGAGGTTTGATTCCGCTACCTCATAGTTGGCTTTGGCGATGTTGTAGTCGCGCTGATACGTACTGATGTCAGTACTGAGGATCGTAGCCAGAATACTACCCCGCTTCACATAGTCACCGAGTGAAACATTTACTTTACTCACGCTACCGCTGACGATGGGGTACACCCGGATAACATTGTTCTCATCAAAACTCACTTCACCCACGGCGGCGAATTCGTCCATGGCTGGAATCTTTGTGACCGTATCAATTTTTACATATTTCAGTTGCTCATCCGTAAAAGCTATTTGATTGGAGGGCGGTTTAACCTCCTGCATTTTTTCGTTCTTTTTACCACACGCTCCTGCCAGCAGTACTGCGAAAGCAAGAACATAAATCTTCTTTATCATATCACGGACGTTTTAATAATCGATTAGCGTTTGTCCAACAGAGAAATTCAGTTCATTTATATTATTGAGATAGCGTTGCTTTAATTCAATCAACTGGATGTTGGTAAGAATAAAAATCCGTTGTTGGTCAATGAATTGAAGTAAACTGATATTCCGCTTCTGAAAATTCAGGTTGGTACTCTGGTTAAGTTCTTTCAATCTTTCAAGAAACTGTGCATTGTAATTGGCTAAACCGGCATTCGCACTCTTATAACGATTGTAAGCGGCGGCCACATCATTGCGTGCCTGATTTTCCAGTTGTAAGAATTGCAGGTCAGATTGCGATAAGGATAATTTAGCCTGCTTGATCCTTCCCTGATTGTGATCAAAAATGGGTAGAAATATTTCCGTGGTAAAACCGTGATAAGGCCGAATGTAATTACTACCCCGGTCATATGGTTGATAGCCAAACTTTACGTCGGGCACGCCTGAAGACTGCTGAAGTTTTACATTTCTTTCCTGATAGCGGATATTAATCTTTGCTGCCTGTATATCGGGGCGTGTCTCAACAGCTTGCGTCGCCAGGAAGACAGGATCAAACTCGTCGCCAACCAGGGGCAGTTTCTGTTCGACATAAAATGTCGTATCCTGAGGAAAGCGCAACAACGAACGGAGATTGCCTGCCACTTTCTCCTTTTCATTATTGTTTTCGAGGGCATCCGCCTTTACATCCAGATATTCCGCCTCCAATCGTATGGCCTCTGTATTTGAAATGGCCCCTACCTCCAATTGTTTGCGGGTGGCCTCCATCAATTTGTCATAGTTTGAAATAACCTGCGTATAAAGAATCTCTTTCGACTGAAGGGCTGCCAGGTCGCTGTAGGTATTGCCCAACTCGAATAGCAGGCTTCGAATAACATCTTCCATTTGCTTTTCCGCCATCTCAACGCCGATCCGCGCCAGTCTCACCGAGTTTGTATGTTTGCCTGCCCAGGAAAATGTCTGCTCAAATTGCCAAAGTGACTGGCTGCGTAGGTTGAAGTACTCATTGGTCTCCTGATTATACATGTCCCCATTAATAATAAAGTTGGGGTTATTCCACACCTTTGCCTGAATCACTTTCGCCTTAGCAATGCCGATGTCATAGTAGGAAGCCAACAAGCCGAGGTTGTAATTCAATACCCGCGCTTTTGCCTCTTGAAAACTCAGCACCGTATCCGGTGTTTGAGCAGCAGCAGCGGCGGATGCGATAAAAATCAAAAGACACGTTAAACTTCTCATACTAAAGAATTGAAACTTATACAGGGACAATGAGTCATTAACACTCGGTTAATTCTCTTGCGTGGCCGATTGGCCAGGAGGGGTAAACTAAAAAGTTAAATAATCAGGGCTCCGAAATTTATAAATAACCTTTTCGAAGGGTTTTTTAAGAGGTGCGTCCGTAAATAATTTGCATACTGCAAATATGCAGTTGCGTTGAAAGCGTAGGACGTGGTCTTATCAAACATCAGATTGGAATCCGACTTGGTCTCTTCCTGGAGGCTTACCTTGACGCTTTCCCGAAATTCCTGCGATACCTCCTGGGAATACTCCACTAAATATGTTCTTGTCTGATCCGACAGAGTTTTTGTCGCGAAATCAGCTTGTGAAAAGGCCTC
>JANYKP010000326.1 GCA_025358195.1 Cyclobacteriaceae bacterium | reverse complement strand
CTTATTTGCTGCATCTGCTCCATCACCGCGTGCGTCACACGCTGGTTGCCATGTCCAATATTAACGTTCATCAACCCGGACGAAAAATCGATGTAGCGCTTGCCATCGTGATCGTACAAGTACACACCTTCACCATACTTGACAGCTATAGGTGCAATTCCTTTTTGTTTGCTCCAGGAGAATAGGGTATAGTTAAGGTTGTCCTTAATTACCTCCTTGGTTTCGGAGAGAGTTTTGGGTTCTGTTAAATTCATAAATTCGTTATTCGTAATCGTTATTCGTAATCGTTATTCTTCATTCGTCATTGACCTAACTCATCCAGTTTATCCCGGCCTCCGGATTCCACTTCGTGGTACTCTTTTTAAGTTTTGTCCAGAATTCAATGGAGCTTTTTCCTGTGATATCGCCTACACCGAATTTGCTTTCGTTCCAGCCGCCAAATGAAAATGGTTCGCGCGGTACCGGCACTCCTACGTTGACACCGATCATCCCGGCACTGGCGTTGTCAATAATATAGCGGGCAGCGCCGCCACTCTGTGTAAATACAGAGGCAGCGTTTCCATAAGGGTTTGCATTTTCAATTGCCAGTGCCTCATCCACCGTATTCGTACGCATGATGCTGATGACAGGGCCAAAGATCTCTTCGGTCGCAACCGACATAGTTGGTTTAACAAAGTCGATCACCGTAGGGCCGACGTAGGTACCTTTCTCTTTGCCTTGCACGACTGTCTTTCTACCGTCTACAAGGATTTTGGCGCCATCTTTTTCTGCTTCCGTGATAAAGCGTTCGATTCTATCTTTCGATTGTTGGTTGATTACCGCACCCAGGTTTTTGCCAGGAACAATTTTCCGGGCCTCCTCACAGATTTTTTCAATGATATGATCCACCTTACCGACCGCCACCATGGCAGAAGCTGCCATACAACGCTGACCCGCGCAACCGCTCATGGAGGCCGCCACATTTTGTGCCGTCATCCCGGGAATGGCATCGGGCAAAACCATCAAGTGATTTTTCGCACCGCCCAAGGCAAGGCATCGTTTAAAGTTATGGGTTGATCGTTGATACACAAGCTTGGCAACTTTTGTTGATCCCACAAACGAGACGGCTTCAATTCCAGGATGGTCGCAGATGGCCTCCACAATTTCAACATCACCGTGGACAACATTGAATACACCATCCGGCAGGCCCGCTTCTTTTAATAAAGAAGCCAACCGGCCTACACTCAATGGTACTTTTTCCGAAGGTTTGATGATCATACAATTGCCCAGGGCAATGGCGTTCGGTATGGTCCAGTTAGGCACCATGCTCGGAAAATTAAACGGCACGATGGATGCCACCACACCAAGTGGAACATGTTCCGTCCTGCATTCAACGCCTTTGCTTACTTCCAGTACTTCGCCCGTTACAAGTTGCGGCAACGACGTAGCAAACTCACTTAACTCAATGCTCTTTTCAATTTCAGCCACCGCTTCACCATAGGTTTTGCCATTTTCTTCTTGAACCAGTTCGGATAATTCTTTCAGGTTCTTTTCGAGCAAATACTTATAACGAAAGAATACTTGTACCCTTTCCTTGATGGGCGTGCGACTCCACCCGGGGAACGCCACTTTCGCAGCATTTACTGCCTTGTTCAGGTCCATGGCCGTCGACATCGGCACGGAGGAAAGATGGTTGCCATCGATGGGCGAAATGACATCGAGCGTTCTTGATCCCTGTGCCTTCACAAATTGACCATTTATAAAGTTATTGACCGCTGCATACTTCATAGGCGTAGGGGATGATTGCTTATTATGATTAAAAGTAATAATAAAAATAAAAAAATTGTAGTTTTATAAGACAATAAAGCAATTTTTTCAATTTAATGCTCCATTTTTGACCCTTGCCACCTATGAATAAACCCGCTAGCGCTTCATTGGATGAATTGGACTTTGCCATCCTTTCCTGCCTGCAACAGGACGGGCGAATGTCATTTACTGTCATTGCGGAAAAACTCAGCGTATCTATCGGAACGGTACGGTCAAGATTCAATAAGCTGATTGAGGATGGCACTATGAATATTATTGGGCGGGTGAACCCGGATAAGGTTGGATTTCAATCCTATGCACAGATTGCCGTGTACGTGCGCCCAATTACATTAAAAGAAAAGGTAGCCCAGAAAATCTCAAAACTCTCCGAAGTAAGTTTTTTAGCTTCTACTTCCGGTGATTACGATCTGGAAGTTGACGTCATGTGTCGAAACAACGATCACCTGCTGGAGTTTGTCAACGAGATCTCGAAGATTCAGGGCGTACATCAGATCAAAACCACCCTTTACTTTAAAGTATACAAGTATTCACAACCCGATTTGAATTTGTTGAAATGAATAACCCTTCATCCAAGCGAATCAGGGCATCAACGCACTTAAAAACGCTAAATAGATTTAAAATTTCTCCTCAATTCCCAACCCAAACAAGGCAAAATCATATTTCACCGGATCACCGGGGTCAAATTTTCTGAGCTGAGCAGTAAGCTCCAGTGCCGTTTGCCAATTCAAGGGCTTGGCTTTGATTAGTTTTAATTTTCTGGCCACACGCTCCACATGAAGATCGATGGGGCACACCAGCTGGCTTGGAGAAATTCTTTGCCATATACCAAAATCCACACCTTGCCGGTCCTGTCGCACCATCCAGCGCAAATACATATTGATGCGCTTACAGGCAGATTTCCGTTCAGGGGTCGCTATATGTTTTCGGGTCCGGGCGGGGAAGTCGGGGAGGCTAAAAAACTGGCGGTGGAAATTAATCAATCCTTTTTCAACCGTCAGCTCTTCGTGACCTGCCATAAAAAGGCCTTCGAGTGATGCGTGTTGGCGGTAATATGATTGCAGAAAAGCGATAAAATAATTCAGGTCTGTGAAATTGAACGTGCGGTGTTTGAAATCTGTAAATCGTTGCAAATCCTGTGGCTGGTGATTGAGGATAAAATCATGCGGAGCCTGGTCCATCCTGGTCAGCAGGTCATGACAATTATTAATAATCGTAATGCGTTGACCCCAGGCAAGCATGGCCGCAAATAAACCGGATATTTCTACGTCCGGTTTATTTGTGAAGCGGTGCGGAATGGAGATAGGATCGTTTACAATAAACCCGGGGCGGTT
>JANYKP010000298.1 GCA_025358195.1 Cyclobacteriaceae bacterium | reverse complement strand
TCCGACTCGTTGAAGTGGACTGCTTTGCCGCCGCTTTTGGCAATGATGATGTGGTTCTTGCCATTTGTAAGGGCGGCTTCCAGCAACCGATCCCCTTCGTGCACGGTAATCGCTGTAATACCATTCGCCCTTGGACGAGAATAGGCCTCCAGGGATGTTTTTTTGATAGTCCCCTGCTCCGTACACAGGATCACAAAATTTTCATTCAAATACGCTTCATCAGCAATATTCTTCACATTCAAAACCGCCCTGACCGAATCACCGGCCTCGATGTTTAGTAGATTTTGAATGGCCCGGCCCTTCGATGTTTTTGAACCTTCTGGAATCTCATAAACTTTTTTCCAGAAAACCTTACCCAAAGCAGTGAAAATCAACAGGTAATGATGGGCATGCGCAATGAATAGGTGCTCAGTGAAATCATCCTCCTTTGTTGAAACTCCCTTGGAACCTACACCGCCCCGGCCTTGGGTGCGGTACTCAGAAAGCAACGTTCGCTTCACGTAACCCTGATTGGAGATCGTGATTACCATCTCTTCATTGGGGATCATGTCTTCTACCGTGATGTCATCCTCGGTAGCTACTACAACTGTTCTCCTGGCATCACCATAGCGTTCTTTAATTTCCAGAAGCTCGGATTTAATGATTCCCATTCGCTTGGGCTCGTTGCTCAGTATCTCCTTTAATGCCTCGATCAGTGCCTTGACTTCTTTGTATTCATTTTGGATTTTCTCGCGCTCCAGACCGGTAAGGCGCTGAAGTCTCATTTCCAGAATAGCTTTTGACTGAATCTCGGAAAGCTGGAAGCGTTCCATCAAACCAAGCTTGGCAACCTCTGGATCTTTGGAATTTCGAATCAGGGCGATCACCTCATCCAGATGGTCCAGTGCGATGAGGTAACCCTCCAGAATATGGGCCCGCTTCTCTGCTTCTGCTAACTCAAATTTAGTCCGTCTCACCACCACTTCATGACGGTGCTCCACGAAATGAACCATCAGGTCTTTCAGGTTCAGTGTCTGCGGTCTTCCTTTTACGAGGGCAACGTTATTTACTCCAAACGAGGATTGTAGCTGTGTGTATTTATATAAATTGTTTAGAACAATATTAGGGATAGCATCTTTCCTTAAATCATAAACTACGCGGTAACCATCACGGTCCGACTCGTCACGGAGATCCGTAATTCCTTCGATCTTTTTCTCATTGATAAGGGCCGCCGTTTTTTCAATCATCAGCGCCTTGTTCACCTGATAGGGAACTTCCGTGACAATGATCTGGTCCTTACCATTTTTATTGGTAACAATTTCAGCCTTTGCCCGAACGACAACTCTGCCTCGGCCAGTTAAATACGACTCCTGAACCCCCGAAAGACCGTAAATAATACCGCCGGTAGGAAAATCGGGCGCTGTGACAAATTTCATCAACTCCTGGATGGTAATCTCCCTATTGTCGATATAGGCAATAATGCCATCCACGACTTCGCTGAGATTGTGAGGTGCCATGTTGGTGGCCATACCTACCGCAATCCCCGATGAGCCATTGATCAAGAGGTTCGGAATTTTTGCTGGAAGGACGGTTGGTTCTGTAAGGGAGTCATCAAAGTTAGACTGAAAGTCAACCGTGTCTTTGTTGATGTCAGCGAGCAATTCTTCTGCTATTCTTCTAAGCCTGGCTTCCGTGTAACGCATGGCTGCTGGAAAATCTCCGTCAATCGAGCCGAAGTTACCCTGGCCATCCACGAGCGTATAACGAAGCGACCAATTCTGAGCCATCCTTACCATCGTATCATAGACCGATGCATCTCCATGTGGGTGATACTTACCCAGTACCTCTCCCACGATCCTGGCGGATTTCTTATAGGACTTGTTGTAGTTAACGCCCAGCTCCTGCATCCCAAAAAGCACACGTCTGTGAACAGGTTTCAGGCCGTCCCGTACATCGGGCAGGGCGCGAGAAACGATAACCGACATCGAGTAATCGATGTAAGCGCCTCGCATTTCGTCTTCAATATTGATCGGGATGATGTTCTGCCGGGGGGGTAGGCCGCTGGTCTCTTCTGCCACAGGATTTGAATCGATTACTTAAGAATAATTTAACGTGCGAAGATAGGTAAAAGAGAGTAACATTTTACCCAAAAATCGCCGAATTTGACCTTAAAAATTAAGTTTTTTGTATGAATCAATAAGGGTTCAATTTCCGCTTATTCTTACCCTTGTATTTGAACAATTTAGGGTGATTTTCCCCGTACAAGGGATTCTGTTTTTTGTAGATCGGATGCACCCGGCTCCGGTACTCGCGGTCACCGTGCGCATGATTCATCTGGATCTTGCAGTCATGTTTTTTACATTTCCGTAATTCCGGTATGCTGTAAGAGATACCCACGTTCAAATAAAAGGCGTTGATGTTATGGGTGATGCTCTTCCCTCCCTCTGGAAGGCTCAGTGTATAGTTTTTGATTTCGTACGATGGCCTCACAAATACCCGCAGGTACTCCGACAATTCACGTTCAACAGTGACACCGATATTCACGTAAACTCCATTTTGAATAAGCGCTGAATTGAAATTACTTCCCGGTTTATAACCACCGATCTGGGCATCCCCAGTAAAGAGATAATCACCCATCCGATAAAATGAGACGCCGATCATTCCAAAGTATTTATTCATCCATCCGGTTGGTCCGGGCGGTTGGAAATTGGCAATCTTATTCCCATAAGAAATCGGATGTAAACTACCAATACTCATAAGTTCATACGAGTAGCCCGCTCCTATCCGATACTTGCCACCCCATTCAAAATGAACAGTGGCTTTGAAAGGAATGTTAAGCGCATTTCCCTTAAAGCCAAGTTTGGCGGAATCAGAAGAAACAAGGAAACTTCCGGGCTTCACAGGATTTGAATCTTGTGACACCTGGTTGACCCAATTCGTATAACGCACAGTGGCTGGCGTCTTGGCCGCAAAGATGGATGGTTGCTTTCCCGCTGTCTGATAAATTCCAAAGCCATCAAGCTGGTGGCTGAAGAACGTGTTGCCATAACCGGTACTGAAACCAAATCTGAAATTCTTAAGGATTGACTTGGGATTTTTTTTGATTTTGGCGTAGAAATTATCAAGGGGAAACGTCAATGCTTCGTCCTTTTCCTGAGCACATAAAGCCACTGGCAGGAGCATGGCACCTATCAAAAAAAGACTTCCGATGCAGAATAGTCGTCCCAGATTTTGGAAGTTAAGAAGTGCCAAAAATAGCCAATAAAGTCATAAACTTAACTCAACTTAATAGTAGCCGTAACTCGGAAAGGCGCTTTCCAGGCTACTAAAGGTATGAAAAAGGGTCTGGCCATTCGTCAACTCATAGGTAAAGTCGTGCTTCTGCGATCGGCCCTGGTTGTCGATCGTGGTAAACGTAACCTGGTTCCGCCCTGCTTTCAACGGCACGCGTGAATAGTATATACTGTGCGGCAGGGTTTGCCAGTTACGTGTATCCGCTTTCTCGGTTATGGCATTAATTATTCCTAGGACAGCGCTAATGGTTCGCGTCTTGTCATCCTTTTTCAACTGATATTCCTCCGCCTTCTTTAACGCTACCCGAATCAGCGCCTTGCTTAACTCCAAGGTCATCCGTTCATCAAGACATTTAAAAGCCACCTTGCTTACGTCTTCCAAAAGTTGCAAAGGCCGCTCTTCACCATCCACCGCAATCGTCGAACGGACGAAGTAAGTTGGTCGTTCAACATATTTCGGAAAGGCAACCCTGAATACCTCGAGACTTGAAAGACTGTTGCGATCTTTTTCATTGTAGGAACCCATGTTAAAAGGGAAATTAAAACCCAGGCTCGGATTGGAGAAAACAATATAGTTATCACGCCGGCTGATGAAGAAGTCAATTCCCCACTCGGCTTTCACAGGGCTTAGGCCATTGTGCCAAAAAAACACAAGCTCTCCTCCCGCTTTGGGTTGGTATTGATAGTTTTCCATTCCAAACTGAGTCTTATAACGCTCTAATTCACTGTCCATTCCGCTGAGCTTGGCTGTACGAAGAAGATCGAGTTTGAGCTGTTCGGGAGCCCCGACACCAAACAAAGTTGTAAAATCCTCTTGGTAAACTTCCAACGCATTTCGATAGGCAATGAATGCATTGTTGTAATCCTTGTTGGAGTCATAAATGATACCCATCAGTGTATTTATAAACGCATCTCTTTTGTATTTATTTTCAGTCCGGTACCGGTCTGCAAGCTGCTGCAGGCGTATGTTCAGCCGGCGACATTCGACCAAAGCATCTTCTGATTTACCTAATTTGAGATAGTTAAGGGCCTTAAAATACAAGAGCATGAGGTGCTCATGATCCTCACCCCGATAGGCCGTAAAATTCGGATTTGTTAAGTAAGAGCCAACTTCATTCAGGTAATTAATATGAAAATCCTCACCAAATAGGTAAGCCTTCTCAAAATATTCATTGCTCTCCTCATACCGTCCCATCAGAGAAAGCAACAGCCCATTGTTTACATCGAACAGAAATTGTTTTTTGCCGGCAGCTTCCGACGGATGAGCCCGTAACGTGGACAAGGCTTTTTCAAGATCCCCCTTTTCAAATTCTTCATTAAAATTGATGTTGGATTGATAGTACGTAGCACACGAGCTCCAAAGGAAAAAGATTGTCAGTATAACCAAAATCTTCTTCATAATGCATCGAGAGTTCAAGTAAACCGGGACTTAGTTCCTGACATACTTCTTGATCTCCTCTTGTCCGTACCACACACGCTTGTTGGTTTCCATGTCGGTGAGGAACAGTGTCGTAATATAGTTCACTATTCTCCTATTCTGGTAAACATCGGTTTCGGAAGTCATATCTCCGAACAGCATCAGGTTGGCGCCTACTTCCTTGCCCCACTGCGCCATGGTGGCTGGATCGGCAAAGTCCTGCTGTTGGGCTCGCTCCAACCGCAACTTGTCACGGAAAACATCCGATTCCACCAAATCAGCTACACCTGAACTGAATATTGCCAGCTCCATCTTTTTGATGTAGTTATCGGAATCAATATGTTCACTGGTTTTGTTCCGAACAAGGCCAACAACGATCGTCGGCTTCTTGCCAAGTTGTTTCGCGTACTCCTTGAATTTTTCGTTTGCCAATAAATCAGCAATCATCTTGTTCGCTACCAGCCGGGAGTCGGAATCATTCCAGCGGCCGCTTAAGTCCATGGATTGGTTGGGGTCAACGCGTGTCACCGATCGTGCACATCCAATCCCAATGACTACCAATAGCAGGCAGAAAATCCTCGGGCACTTCATGATGGGCAATTCCTACGCATTAGATCAAAATTCCTGCCAATGGTCACACCACCCCTAAAGTCTCTTCAGCCGTTGAATCAGCTCTTTCGGATCGGAAGATGAAAATATCAGGTTTCCTGCAACCAGAACGTCCGCGCCCCCTTCTAATAACAGGCGGGCATTCGCTTCGTTGACGCCGCCATCAATTTCTATCAGGGCCGACGATTTTTTTGCAAGGATGAGTTCCTTGAGGTCTCTAATTTTCTGATACGTATTCTCAATGAATTTCTGTGCACCAAAACCAGGGTTCACCGACATCATGCAAACCAAATCAATGTTTTGAATAACATTCTCAAGATCGATAACAGGAGTATGAGGATTGATGGCCACTCCAGCCTTAGCCCCCAGGCTCTTTATCTGTTGAATATTGCGGTGAAGATGTGGACACGCTTCCAGGTGGACGGACAAGATATCGGCACCAGCCCTGCGAAAGGCCTCTACAAACTTCTCTGGATTCACAATCATCAAATGCACATCCAACGGTTTCTTGGCATGACGCTTCACTGCTTCCAGTACCGGCAGCCCCATAGAGATGTTGGGAACGAAGACACCATCCATAACATCCACGTGGATCCAATCCGCCTCACTTTCATTGAGCATGGTGATCTCACGCTCAAGATTTGCAAAGTCAGCTGCTAAGATGGAGGGCGCTAGGATAGATTTCATGTACGTATCAATCCCAAAAATAGCATTTTAAAGTTTCACAAAACGAAACGTCTTTGAGACAGTGGCTGTTTTGACTTTCAGGAAGTAGCTGCCGGCGGCAAGGGTGGACAATGAAACCTCTAGCGGGTTATTCAACCAGTTAAGGTTTGTGACCGGGTTTGACAAAAGCTTCCCCTGAGCATCATAAAAGGAAAGATCAACTTTTCCTTGCGGTAAATTCTTAAATGCCAGTCGCAGTGTTGACGAAGCAGGATTCGGATAGATGAAAACTTCATCTGCTGACAGGTTAGCCTCCAGGTAATTCTTGACTGCAATGTAATTGGGCACACCATAACCAAGTTGATTGTCAGGAGTGGTACTCTGGCTGGCCGATAGTCTTATAGCTAACACTAATTGAGCTGGCGTATACCTACTGTAAGCTTGCAAGAGGCCGGCTACCAAACTGGTAACTAATGGCGAGGAAAATGAAGTTCCGCTGGCGGTGCTGAGCGTTCCATCCGGCAGGACAACGGCTGTACTTTGTCCAAGGGCTACGAAATCCGGTTTGATTCGGCCATCAGCGGTGGGTCCGAAGGAACTGAATCCAACCTTGGCACCGAGAGAGTTGACCGCACCGATTGCCAGAATCCCGTCTACGTCGGCCGGAGGCGTAATGAAATGCCATCCGCTGGTGCCTTCATTGCCCGCACTCACAACCACAATTATCCCGCGATCGCGGGCCATGCTTGCTGCTTTGGAAACTACGGCGGTCTTTCCATTCAGGTCAGCAATTTTATAATCCATTTGCGAATCATCGAAGAGATTGTAACCTAAGGAAGATTGGATCACATCGGTGCCGGCACTATCCGCTTTCTCGGCAGCAAAGAGCCAATTGTATTCTTCAATTCGATATTCGGAATTAGCATCTTCCGTCACAAATAGCAAGTAGTTGGCTTTGTAAGCACCTCCTGTGAAGATCTTCTGCTTCGCAGCGATCACGGAGAACACTTCCGTACCATGCTCATCAAACTGATATACGTTACCGGAGTTGGTCACAAAATCCTGGGTCATCTTTACCCGCCCGTCCGCAAAAATTGGTTGAAACGGAAGAGCTGAGTTGACGCCCTGAAATCCGGCATCTAAAATGCTGATTGTTACTCCTTCACCGAAAAATCCATCCTGTTGCATTTTGTCAAGACCGAGCATCTGAAGTTGCGCCTGTGTGGTTTCCGTCGCACTCCCCGCATGCTGTTGACTTAATCGTTTTGATCTTCCTCCAATCAGTTTTTTACCCGGAGCAACGAGGTCAACTTTTGTGACAAATGGAAGTGATGCAATGGATGAAATCATCGATGCATTACTTTCTACGAGGACTCCGTTCAACCATTTTGATGTGAAGAAAGTTTTTGCACCAGTGGCCCTGACTTGAGTAACGTAAGAAGGAGTAACCGGTAAATCCTCTGCCGTTAATGAAATCCCGCTGTGCATTCTTCGCTGGAGCGACCTGGCCGAAAGAAACGCTTCTGGCTGGCTGAGCGAATACGGGTTGGAGTTTTTGTCTTTGAAGAAAACAATATACCGGTCGGATTGCGCCCAGGTGGAGGATGAAACTATCAATAAAATAAAAACCCCTTTACAGCCCACCATAGTTGTTCAAGGTCTGTTTCAGGATAGTACCATTTTCGACAATCTGTTTACCAATGCAATTCCCGATGGTACAGTATTCGAGGATCGTCATTTCACGATACACAAGGCCTATCGATTTAGCATAGATGGATTTCCTGACATCCTGTTTAACGATCGGATCATTATCATTATTTTCAAGTATCGTGACTGAATCATCGTATGAAACTCCGGTGCCTTCAAAGCGTTTTGCTAAATCAATCAACTGGTAATTATCACAACGAAAGGTACCGTTGGGGCATCGATCGGTGCCCCCAAGATTATTGAGTGCATTACCATCCCATGTTTTTCCTTCAGTCAACGGAAACGCGAGTTTGACATACGGGATATTACCCTCTTGTACGATCGCCTGGAACGGTTCTTTTCGCGTAGACCACGTGTCGATAGAAGACCAAGGTTGGGATGCGTCTGTGCGCTTGAACCGCTGCATCACGTACGTAATCGCACCGGAAGTAGCTGCTGAATCGGTAAGCTGGAGTTTCAATTCGTACGTGGTATTGGTCTGCCCTCCCAGTTGGGTGATGGTTGTTTCCACCACGGAATAAATCCAAAAGGCGCCCACTTTTAAGGGAAAGTATTGCGTACCGGTGCCTTTTGGCTGGATGTCGCGTGATTGGCAAGCCAATAGCAGCAAAAGAAAAAGTGAAATAGCTTGATTCAACCTCACAACAACAAACTTATTTGACAAAGTTATTTTTTCTTTTTGATATTTGGCCATGATGAAAAAGCCCGTGATCTATGTAAACCGTATTACCAATCTCAGTGATGCCCGTTATTGTGCCGGTATGGGCGTGGACATGCTGGGGTTTGTCGTTAATCCAGATCATGTTGACTATGTAAGCCCTTCCAGTTATCGTGAGATGATTGGATGGATAGCTGGACCCAAACGCGTTGCTGAAATAACATCGATGGAGAACATCCATCTGGAGGAAGTCGTATCCAATTATAAACCTGATCTGCTACATATTTCATCGACATTTATCGGGCTACACAACTTTCAAAAGTTATCTTTGATTGTTGAGGTTGCCTTTGAAAACTGGTCCTCTTTCCACGCTATTCCGGCGATCTTCATTGATTACCTGTTGATTACTCATCTGCCTGCGGCTGCCCCACAGAAGCTCAACTCACAGAAAGGTGACTGCCCAATTCTTCTGTCGCTGGATAAAGAAGCCGACGCTGTTATTGAAATCCTGCAACGATATGGTGCGAGTGGATTTACATTGCAAGGCTCCCATGAACTGGCTCCTGGCCTTAAGGATTACGATCATCTTTCAAGAATCCTGGAAGAGTTGGAAGGTTAAGTGGAGTGGTAATCAGTGATCAGGTAATCGGTGGTTGGTAATAGATTTGTGAGACCAAACACTAAGTGGTTTACTCCTCAATGAGCAAATCGAAACCGGAGATATTTGATCTTTTCGCCCCTGGAAGCAAACATTTCCTCGTAGCGGGTCTTTATGTCAAAGCATTCTGCGCGGAGAGACGATTGATAGACATCATCGGTAAACGCCAAATCACGAATATCATTTCTTAACTGCAACTCCTCCAGCGTGTATTCAAATAACTCGGTGTTGTCTGTTTTAAACCGGATATAACCTTCTGAACCTAGAACCTGTTTATACAATTCAACAAACCGCGGGTTGGTGAGCCGTCGCTTGACGTCCCGCTTCTTTGGACGGGGGTCGGGGAAGGTCAACCAAATTTCATCCACTTCGCCCACGGCAAAGAAAAAATCAAGGTTCAGGATGTTGGTCCTTAAAAATCCGATGTTCGATAAATTTTGTTCCAACGCCAGGGTACTCCCCTTCCAGATACGGTCGCCCTTGATGTCAATACCCACATAATTGCGGTTAGGAAAAAGTTTAGCCAACGCGACTGAATATTCTCCCCTGCCACACGCAAGTTCAATCGTGACGGGATTTGTGTTCTCAAAATAGGTCTCATTCCAATGTCCTTTTATTTTGGTAAAAAGGTCTTTGCCGGGCTCAATCACATTGTCCCTTTCTGAAATAATTTTAAAACGCTGAAGTTTATTTTTCAAATGCTGAATTATAATCCATCGATCTCGGCTACAACAAACGTACTCCCTCCGATGAATACCAAATCCTCTTTAGATGCATTCCGGGTAGCGGCTTTGAGCGCTTCATTTACATCCGGTATGACCTCTCCCGAAAGCCCAAAAGCAGCGGCTTCCTTCGCCAGGACCACGGCGTCCAGGGCACGGGGAATTTTAGCCTGGCAAAAATAATAAGTCGCCGCTTCTGGCAAACATTTCAATACCTCAGAAATATCTTTTTCTTTAACCACACCAAATACAAAATGCAGGTGATGATGGGGGATTGATTTGATCTGGTTAACCACTTCCCGTATTCCGTCCGGATTGTGGCCTGTATCACAAATGGTTAGTGGCGCATCGCGAAGTTTTTGCCATCTTCCTTTTAAACCCGTCATGGTTGCTGCAGCTGAAATGCCCTTCCTTATCGCAGCATCTGGAACTGTAAAACCGTTGGCACGAAGATGTAAAACAGCTGCAAGCACACCCGGTAGGTTTCTTCTTTGATAGTGACCTTTTAATTCGGGTATGAGATTCTTGAACCAAAGCTCACCATCAGCAAAAATATCAAACCCATCATCATGTTGATGTACATTCACACGATCCGTTGCAAATGTGAGTTCGGTATCCAGTCGGCCGGCCTGGTTGATGAAAACCTTTTCAACTTCCCGCTGCCGTTCGCTTACCAGCACGGGGACATTTCTTTTGATGATACCTGCTTTTTCAAAAGCAATTTTTTCGAGCGTATCACCCAGTAATTCCTTATGATCAAAACTGATGTTGGTGATCAAGGACAACTCGGGTGTGATCACGTTGGTGGAATCCAACCGGCCACCCAATCCAACCTCGATCACCGCAATGTCAACTTTTTCAGTCGCGAAATAATGGAATGCCATGGCCACTGTCATCTCAAAAAAGGAAGGCTGAACATGTTCCATCACCGTGTACAATTCATTCACAAAGTCCACGACAAAACCTTTTTCTATCTCCTTTCCATTGATTTTTATTCGCTCTGTAAACTCTTTAAGATGCGGAGAGGTGTACAGTCCGGTTTTAAATCCGGCGGAGTGCAAAATTGCAGCAAGCATGTGGGACGTACTGCCCTTGCCATTGGTACCGGCTACGTGAATGGATTTAAACTTTCGATAGGGATCGTGTAACGCAGCGCAGAGTTCAATTGTATTTGTCAAATCATTCTTAAGAGCAGCAGCACCAACCCGTTGGAACATGGGCAGGGTTTGATACAAATAGTTAAGCGCTTCCGGATAAGTCTTTATAACCACGGATCGAATTTACACAACAAAAAAAGCCCCAACGAGTCGGGGCTTTCTGTCGTACCGAGATACTAGTTACCGAACTTGAAAAGTTTAAATCCAGCAGACAACTGGAAGACCTGATTCTTTACAGCATCCGAAGTTCCAGAAGCACTGGAATTATTATTGTCGGAGACTCCGAGGTTGTACCGCGCATCGATATTTAATCCAAACGGCAAGTCCCAACCTGCACCAAGTCCAATGCTGACGTCTGACCCTTTATAGTAATTCTTAATATCTCCAGTGGTCGGTTGTCCCGTAATGGCGTTATAGCCATTGATCCCTGTTGCCTTTGTTAAGAAGCCAAATTGAGGACCTGCCTGCAAATTTAGACCCCCCACGAGGTAGAGCTTAAAAATTATAGGAATGTTTACATAACTGAAGTTAGAATCAAAATTCTGGGAGTTGAACCTTACGGTTGTTCCTTGTTGGGAATAGATAACCTCTGGCTGGAGACCAAACTTAGCAAACTTGAGAAGCAAGAACGCTCCGGCATGGTAGCCTGTGCGACTATTATAGGCTGCTCCAACACTTTTGGTACTTACATTGGCGAAATTTAATCCGCCTTTTATCCCAAGTGCAACCTGAGCCTGTCCGTATGCTGTTTGCAATGCGATTACTGCTAAAGCGGTAAAAATTGAAAGTCTGATTTTTTTCATAGTGGGTTATGTTTTTGGCTGAGCCGTACAAAAGTACGGCCTGAAATCTACTTGCGGAAATTAAAAAAGACTCAGTTCGGGGTTTTTAGCATGGATAGTTCGGTAAAATGAGAGGATTTTTTCCATATCGGCGTCAAAATCGTTGCCCGGGTACAATGTCTGACCGACGATGATCTCCTTTGTTTTAAAATCAAAACCCACCGGAATGATTGGCACATGAGCCTCCTTCGCGATGTAGTAAAATCCGGTCCGCAACTTCGTCACTTTCTTGCGCGTACCTTCAGGTGCCATGGCGAGAATGAATGCTTCATGCCTGTTGAAAATCCTAACCACTTGCTCCACCATATCCTGACTTGTGGTACGTTCCACAGGATGTCCACCCAACGCACGAAAGAACCATCCAAACGGTGACTTAAACAATTGGCTCTTTCCAAGAAACTGTGCTTTCTGAATTTTCAAAGCACTTCGTGCCCCCACACCTACTAGAAAGTCCCAATTGCTGGTATGTGGTGCTACGGCGATGACGTATTTCTTTATGTCCGTTGGCATACTGCCCTTGAGCTTCCAACCGGCAAGTTTAAATAGCAGCATGTACAGTGACCCCAACATCAAAAAAGTTTATTGATAATGGCGTCATCCGCAACGTGCGGCAGGGTGATCTGCAACTCAGAATTTAAATTTTGTGCACGTTGAATGGAACTAATCGAACCTTCATTTCGTGCCCATGATCTACGCGCGAGGCCATTGTTGACATCAAAATGGAGCAAGCTTCTCAACCGCCGGTCTGCATCACTTGAGCCATCCAGCAGCAAGCCGAAACCTCCATTGATTACCTCGCCCCAGCCAACTCCTCCACCGTTGTGCAGCGACACCCAGGTGGCTCCCCGAAAGGAATCTCCAATTACATTGTGCACAGCCATGTCGGCCGTGAAACGGGAGCCGTCATAAATGTTGGATGTTTCACGAAAGGGACTGTCTGTACCTGAAACATCATGATGATCACGGCCCAACACCACCGGACCAATGCTTCCTTCCTCGATCGCCCTGTTGAAGGCGGCAGCAATCTTCATTCGACCTTCAGCATCCGCGTAAAGAATTCTTGCCTTTGAGCCTACCACGAGATTATTTTCTTTCGCTGTACGTATCCATGCAATATTATCCTTCAATTGAGAATGAATTTCCTTTGGAGCCTCTAACAAAATTTCTTCCAATACTTTCAGTGCAATTTGATCCGTAAAATCCAAATCCTCCTGCTTGCCGGAAATGCATACCCACCGAAACGGGCCGAAGCCATAATCAAAACACATGGGCCCCATTATATCTTGAATGTACGATGGATAGTTAAAACGAATGCCATCCTTTGCCATAACATCTGCACCCGCCCTCGAAGCTTCCAATAAGAAAGCATTACCATAATCAAAAAAGTAAGTGCCTCTCGCAGTATGATGATTGATGGCGGTGACTTGCCTTCTCAAAGAATCCTGAACCTTGTTCTTAAACGCGGTCGGATCTTTTACCATGAGTTCGTTGGATTCATCAAACAATAGTGAAACAGGATAATATCCTCCCGCCCACGGGTTGTGGAGCGATGTCTGATCAGAACCTAGATCAACCTGTATTTCCTCAAAAGCAAATCGTTCCCATACGTCCACCACATTTCCCTGGTAGGCAAGAGAAATTGCCTGACGTTTTCGTTTGGCCTCTGCGACTTTTTGGACAAGTTCATCCAGACTGTCCGTTAATTCATCCACCCATCCCTGTTGATATCGCTTTTGGGCGGCTTTAGGGTTTACTTCCGCTATTACGGAGATGCAGCCAGCAATTTTTCCGGCTTTCGCCTGCGCTCCACTCATTCCTCCAAGGCCGGAAGACAAAAAGAGTTTCCCCTCTAATCCTTCCCCTCGTTTAGAAATTTTTCTGCCGGCATTCAGCAGGGTAATATTAGTACCATGTACAATTCCTTGCGGACCAATATACATGTACGATCCTGCTGTCATTTGTCCATACTGGGTCACTCCCATTGCATTAAACTTCTCCCAATCATCGGGTTTCGAGTAGTTGGGTATCATCATTCCATTGGTCACCACAACACGAGGGGCATCCATAGATGAAGGGAAAAGGCCCATCGGGTGACCTGAATACATGTGCAGGGTCTGATCATCCCGCATGATGGCGAGGTACTTCATCGTGAGCCGATATTGGGCCCAGTTTTGGAACACCGCCCCGTTTCCTCCGTAGGTGATCAGTTCATGTGGATGTTGCGCGATAGCCGGGTCAAGGTTATTTTGGATCATCACCATGATCGCGGCGGCCTGCAGGGACCGGTACGGATACTCAACAACCGGTCGTGCGTACATTTCATTCGACGGCCGAAAGCGATGCATATAAATGCGTCCGAATTTCAGATACTCATCGTAAAACTCGCGTGCCAATGCACCGTGATGGCGCGGATGGAAATAACGAAGTGCGTTTTTTAACGCTAGCTTTTTCTCTTCTACTGAAAGCAAGTCTTTGCGTTTAGGAGCGTGATTGACAGCGCTGTCATACTCCTGTAGCTCCGGCAATCCATCGGGAATCCCCTGCAAAATTTCTTCCTGAAATGACGTCGTCGTATGTATCATGCCACCATTTTCTCAAATTGACTTTCCTTAAAATTCTCCTTAGTGAATTTATATCCAATGTCAAAAATCTCTTTGGCTTTGCCCATATCAAAACTACTGTACTTATCCAGTCCTGGCGGTTCTACCACCACATCACACAGCTGCTTGCTGATCCGTGTATTTGCGTTGATGGTTATCAGCATACTTCGTTCGATCACTACCTTCAAATTGGTGGGATCAAACGTCTGACTGACGAGGTTGCAGTGAGATCCAATTATAAAATCACATGTATCACGAATAGGCTTGGCGGGAAGATTATCAAGCAGGCCACCATCCACGTACATAGATTCTTTAAATAAAATCGGACTAAAAATTGCCGGTATACTGCACGAAGCTAATATCGCGGGAATCAATTCACCTTCAGAAAAGTATTTTATTTCACCTTTTCTTATTTCTGTGGCCGCGACCGTCAACCGTAATTTAAGTTGTGAGAAATCATGTTCCGGAAGATAACGAAGAAGAAGCTCTTGCATACCGTCCATTTTAAGCAACCCAGTCCATGTCCAGGCAGGACGGACCGATCTGAAGATGCTTACCTGTTGAACAATCCCAAAAATTTCCTTCGGAGTATATCCATGTGCATACAAGGCCCCGACAATCGCACCAGCGCTCGTGCCGGATATATGCGAAAAGTGTAACCCCGCTTCTTCAAGCGCCTGTATCACCCCGATGTGGGCCACGCCCCTTGCTCCTCCTCCCGACAACACTAACCCGATCGATTTCATAAAAGGCTACAACTCGCTGAGTTTAAATTGTTGGTCTAATCTAACGCCTTTTTCGGTGTTTTTGACTGTGCAACATTCATGGAAAGGATCATGTTCAAAAAACAAAACGTAATTGTTATCAGCGGCCTGCTTCAGGAATCTCTCTTTTTCTTCCATCGTTATCAAAGGCCGGGTATCGTACCCCATCACATACGGTACGGGAATATGACTGGCGGAAGGTATAAGATCCGTCACAAAACAAAGGGTCCTGTCTTTAAAGCGGATCATCGGTATCATCATTTTGTCT
>JANYKP010000293.1 GCA_025358195.1 Cyclobacteriaceae bacterium | reverse complement strand
GTTGCTTATCAATTATCGCCACCTGCCGAACTGCTTTCTGCATAAAACCAAAAATTCTCGTCCAGCAACCTGCATCGTTGCGATAATTGCAAGGTGGATGCCCTTAACGCACGCCAATCACGTTTTTCAATACCTGATTTGTTTTGATCAATCCCTGAATTCAAGGATTGACAATGGCCAAAAAATAGCGGACCTTTAATTACCTCTGTTGATTAAGAAGTATTAAATCCGTTGTTGGGCATTGATGAATGTCAGTATTCTATAAATAGCGAAGTTCGTAGTCCCTTTTTCAATTAGATTCTTAAAAGATTAGTTTATGCGTATTCCTGACCCCGTAAAGCGAAAATTTAATGGTGGTGCTCTGTTATTTGCTTCCTTCATGACATTTAACAGTGTGTCAAATGCCCAGGATATTTTTATCAAACGAGTTGAACTTGAAAATGAAAAAGTTTATCTCTTTTACAATCTAAAGGATACTACCCGTGGACGAAATTATACGGTTAACCTTTATAGTTCTCACGACAATTTCATTAACCCCCTTCAAAAACTACAGGGTGATGTTGGCCTGGAGGTGGTACCCGGCGATGAACGGAAAATTGAGATGAATGTAAAAGAAGAATTTGGAGCTGAATTTGAAGGCAAAGTTGCTTTCGAACTCAGGGCCAAAGTGTACATTCCCTTTATCCGGCTGGAGGGGTTCAATGATTATAAAAAATTCAAGCGAGGCAAGCCGTATGAGATCCATTGGAGTGGCGGCCGCCCGCAGAATGTGTTGAACTTTGAGTTGTACAAGGGAGAAAATAAAATTACTGCCTTCACCAACATTGCGAATGCCGGAAAATACAACCTGGTATTTTCTGCAGACACCAAGCCAGGAAGCAATTACCGTTTCCGTATCAGCGATAGCAAGAACCGAGATGAAGTAGTGAACACCGGCCTCTTCACCATCGAGCGGAAGATTCCATTACTTTTTAAGGTAGTACCTGCTGTGGCGGTCGGTAGTTTGTTATATTTTGTCTTGAAGCCCAAGCCAGCGTGTGAGGGGTGTTTGGTGGATTTTCCAGGTGTGCCTAATAATTGAATTGCCCTATGCTTTTAAGTATCCGATATCAAATTCCTGACAGTTATAAGACCTGGGTTAAAGGCTACATCGATCGCGTGATGAATGGATATCACTGCGATTTCACCAAATATCTGTTTATCGGAGGATTCCTCTTTGGAAGTCTGACTGACTTATTTTCACAAGCCATTACCACAACAACTCCTTATACAACCTCCGGAGGTTTTAGTTTTAGCGTACCTGCTGGAATCAATTCGGTTACCGTGGAATGTTGGGGCGCTGGTGGCGCTGGTGGAGGAAATAATTCGACCATTAAAGGTGGTGGTGGCGCTGGTGGTGGTGCGTATAGCAGATCGGTCATTACCGTGACACCATTATCAAGTGTTCCTTTTTTCGTAGGCCAAGGAGGGAATGGTAGTCCTTCGGTGGGTCTACCTGGACAAGATTCCTGGTTTAATAGTACAAGTACACTACTTGCGAAAGGTGGCCAGGGAGGATTCGATGCTCAAAGTGGTGGTGCTCGTGGCTTTGGTGGTTCCTCCAGCTCAGGGATTGGTCTGACAAAGTTTGATGGTGGTCCCGGAGGGATTGGTTATAATGGAGGGGGGGGGGCCAATGCTGCTGGTGGGGGTGGCGGGTCATCTGCTGGTGGGAACAATGGATTCCCCGGAGGGGATGCAGTTTCAGCTATACCGGGCCTTGGTGGTGTTGCACCCTCAGGTGGAGGGAATGGAGGGAACGGAGGATATAATAATGGCAATCCAGCCCCAGGCTTTGCCGGAAGTATCCCAGGCGGCGGAGGCGGTGGTGCTGGGAGCGGATCATCTTCTGGAGGAAACGGTGCGAATGGTAAGGTAATAATTGCCTATACCCAACTAAGCGTACCCGGAACGCCCACTGCAGCGGCTGGCCCTGTTATCAATGCCCAAGAGAACGCCGTATTTGGTATTGTTGTTCCTGGTCTAAGCACTACTGGAGCCGTTTCAGGTGATATCCTCACCCTTTATCAAAATGGAATTTCATTGATGACCCATGTGCTCACAAGCAGTGAAGCAACATCCAGTTACACCTTTACCAATGTGACTTTAACAGGAGGAGATGGTTCAAAATCCATTACGACAACAGTCACTAACAGCGTTGGTAATGTCAGTCTATCTTCATCCGCATTGACCCTTTCATTAGATGTAACGCCGCCGACCGTTAGTTCCATTGTGACCGCAAGCACCACCAACACCTGGTCTACTACGAAGGGGACCTCTTCGTCCAGCGTTACGTTTACCGTTACCTTTTCGGAAAGTGTGACGGGTGTAGATGCCACTGACTTTTCGATGGCCACTACCGGCTCTATTTCGGGGGCCGCTGTAACAAATGTCACAGGCAGTGGCACATCCTGGACCGTGACAGTTGGTTCCTATTCCGGAACGGGTACGCTTAAGCTAAATTTTCCAGATACAAATGATACCGTGGTGGACGCCGCCGGCAATCCTACAGGAGGTTTGGGGACTGGAAATGGAGTGTTTACTGCCGGCCAATCGTATAGCATCGTTTTGCCGGAGCCCTCCAGTTCCATAAGCGCGTTGACTGTCAGTCTCCAGCAAAGTACCAGCATCGCCGTACAGTGGAATGATGTGGTTGCTCCGGCAACGCAAGCAACTCACTATCTTGTTTTGCTCAAACAAACTTCAGCATCCTTTCCTTCAGTAACGGACGGAACTTTCCTGAGCGATGACAATGATTTAACCGATGGCGTGCTGAAGCAAAATATTGCTTATGAAAACATATTATCCACGGGGACAGCCACCTTCACAGGGTTGTCTGCGGCCACCTCCTATAATTTGATTATCTATCCTTACACGCTGTCCTCGTTTAACACCAATGACAACGTTGACTTTAGAACAACAACCCCGGCTACGGCTACGGGAACGACTGCTCCACCAGCCCCGGTGGCATCCGCTGCATCGTCCGTTACCCAAACTTCTTTCTCAGCCAACTGGGCATCCAGTACTGCTGCCACGGGCTATTTCTTGGATGTATCCACTGATAATTTTGCCGGCCCAACGTATGTAACAGGCTATAATAATCTTTCGTTGGGCAATGTTACTATCTACACTGTTAATACGAATCTGAATGCAAACACCACATACTCGTATCGATTACGTGCAATCAATTCGAATGGAACCTCGAACAATTCCGCTGTCGTTGCCGTAACCACCGCGCCCGCACCCCCGGTTGTTTCGGCCGCGTCCTCCGTTACAAATAATTCATTCAACACTAATTGGTCGGCAAGTACCGCCGCCGCCGGTTA
>JANYKP010000260.1 GCA_025358195.1 Cyclobacteriaceae bacterium | reverse complement strand
TGAAATTCAAAATCGACCGATGCGAATTCAATGTTTATTTCCTTGGTGCCGTCCTCAAATTCAATCTCGGAGAGAAACTTGATACGTTTTGAAATGCCAGAGGCAACAAAGAGTGTGAGCCTTCTCATTTGGAATTGATGTCCTTCCGTTAAACCATTCGATTTAAAATATTGCCAGTTGGCTTCCACGTATCCTCCTATTGAAACGGGTGATTTACCAACCGAAAGAAATGGACGATTGTACACCGCGTCCATGTTTAAGAGCATCTTGGTAGTGTCTTTCGATGTCCGTCTTAGTAACGTGGAATCAATCTGCGCGAAGGACTCACAGCTCGCGAGTGACAAGCCACAAAGAACCAATAGTTTAAGACTTGTCCTCATGTTAAGTCAATAATAATTTCATCATCATTAACAGAAACCGGAAAGGAACGAAGATTTGTTTCTGCGGGCCCTTGATTGACATTTCCTTTTTTATCAAACTCACTTCCGTGACTGGAGCAATACAGATGATCGCCGGCGGCCTGCAACTCAGAACCTTGATGTGTACATTTCATCCAGAGCGCGCTGTACTCGTTGTCTGAAATTCGATAGAGGTAAATCGGGAATTCTAATTTTCCATGATTCACAATAATGAATTGACGGGCAAATGGCTTTTCTTTTTTAAAATAAGTGAATTCCGATTTAGGTATGGAAAGTCCTTTAGATTCAATGATTCCACTTACATAGTGCGTGGACTGGCAGCCAGCTAAAATTGCAGAAAGAAGTCCGCCATTAAGACACCCGATACAAGTTTGTTTTGCAAATTCACGTCTGTTCATAATCAAAGACTTTCAAGGAAAAGGATTAGCTTCCTTTTTTCATCCTCCGACAGTGAACGAAACGTCTCTTTGCTCTGCAAGCCCTCGCCGCCATGCAGAAGAATGGCTTCCTGAATGCTCCGCGCCCTTCCATCATGCAGAAGAAAGTACTGTCCACCTTGCGAATTTTTGGAAAGGCCTAAACCCCACAAAGGAGGCGTTTTCCACTCGGAAGTTTTCGCGTAGCCTTCCGTATATCCGTCATCAAGTTCTGGGCCCATGTCATGCAATAGTAAATCCGTGTACGGATAAAAAGTTTTGTTCGATAGCGCAGCAATAGCGGAAGGGCCGGTAGTCCATTCAGGTCGGTGGCATTTGTTGCATCCGATAGTTGTAAATAATTGTTTACCGGAAAATATTTCACGGTTCTCACCTCTTGGAAGGGGTGCTTTAAGAGTTTTAAGATAGAAGACTACATCGTGAATTGTCTGATTGGAAATTTCAGGATCAAATTGAACTCCCGAGTAGGTATCCTGATATTCATACGTTGAAATTATTCCAATGTCCTGATTGTAAGCGGTGGCTGTTTGTTGAAGCAAATCATACGTAGCTCCCTTCTTGCCAAATCGCCCAATGTATCGTTCATTTTGCTCTACGCTGCCAGGGCGAGGTGCAACATATTCTTTCAGTTTGATCCAGTTAGGTACTCCACTGACGCCATCACCGTTGGCATCAAAGGGATCCGCCCAGGACAAAATATCCGCATCGCTTACAGCATCCAAAAAACCAAGTCCCGTATTGGCCGGTGGGGTGAATTTGGAAAAAGTGGCACCGGCAGGTATTTGCTCTGGAGCGAATCCAGGTATGGCCCGGTGTTGGAGTTGAGGTCCACCCATGCTCATGTATTGGTTTCCATTTTCATCCACTTGCCCAAAACGGGTAAGTGTAGTAAAAGGGTGACCCTTGCCATCGCCGGGATGGCAACTGCCGCAGGAAGTTGCAACGAAAAGTGGCCCCAGACCATTTTCGGTTGTAAACACCCTATCGTTGAAAGCCTTGTCCCCACGGAGAAACAACAGGTTTTCAGCTTCATTAAGTCCTTTCACCGGACCATCGAGAATTTGATCGTCAGGCAGGGCTTTTGGAAACAGGTCTTCACAAGAAATGGCGATGACGAGGGTCAACAAACAGAAGAGAATGGTCCAGATGCGTTTGATTGGATACCGGTCGGTCACGTTCAATTTATTTAGAATTACAAAAATAATAATTTAGATTAATCTAAAAAATATTCTCGAGGAGTATACTTGCACCTGCCAAGAATGCGAAAAATGGGTTGTTTAGATCACCAAATTCTTATATTTGCAACTTAGTTGCATAGCATTTGAAGTTGCATTTTTTCCTTTTTATGGGTTTTTATTTTTTTGGAGCCTTGCCATCCCACGGGCAAACGGATTGTTCGATGACTGTGACGGGCAAAATCCTGGACGAAAACAACCAACCATTGCCGGGCGCCACCATTGCTATTGTCCAAAACAAAACCGGAAAAATAAG
>JANYKP010000233.1 GCA_025358195.1 Cyclobacteriaceae bacterium | reverse complement strand
CGCCTGCGAAGCAACCTGAAATGTGGACGGTTGAAGTGCTCAAGAAAGTTACGGATTCCCTTGCTCAAGCAGGAGCGTGGATAACCTATTGCGCCAAAGGTCAGGTTAAACGTGATCTTAAAACACTGGGGTTAACGGTTGAAACATTGCCTGGACCCCCTGGGAAAAAGGAAATGATCCGGGCATCATGCTAAGGAATCAAAATTCAGGATGCGTTGAGGAGTTATACAGGCGTTTAGAATGATGTCATGACTGTCAAGATCATCGATTCGTTCAACCACATCAAAAAAAGACAATCCGATTTTGTTACAATCACCCCGGCACTTTTTCAAAAACCGGTCGTAGTAACCTTTTCCATAGCCCACTCGGTGCCCTTGCTCATCCACTGCCAGGAGAGGAACGAGTACCACATCAATTTTTTCAGGCGGCGTTGGCGATCCTTGCCTCGGTTCCTGTATGCCCCAGGCATTGGTTTGCAATTGATGCAGGCCTTCGAAATAAATATGTGCTAGTTCTGCTTCCGGTGTGATACGTGGGATCGAGATCCGAACGTTTGAAAACTCCCTTCTCACCCGGTCAATGATCATCCACGTATCGGGTTCATTATTTTTAGTAATCGGAAGGTAGGTGTGAAGTACATTCACAAATGAAAGATCAACCGATGAAAAGAAATAGTTATAGAGCTGCAGGTTAAAATGCGCACATTCTTCCGCGGTCAATTGTTTTCTCTTGCTGAGATAGACTTTTCGTAACTCCTGCTTAGTCATAATAACCCAACACATTGAATTTAAAATCAAAGGGATCAAAATGCTTCACTAACGCATTGATGAAGTCGGGGTCTTGTTGATAGAAATTTAAAAAATTGTCGGTGCGTTCTTGTAAGTCTCCGTTTGGGAACAACGCATCTTTGATCGATTCAATCTGTCGCAACTTGTCCGATTGAAGGCGTTTCTCTGCACGCAGCATCTTTTTTTCGATCTTCTCCAGTGCATGCTGCATCCGTTTTGCTTCCACCTGTGTCATCGGGCCCAGCGTCGGATCAATTTTTTCACAGCGCCCCTGAATGTCGGCGAGAAGTTGTTCAACGGACTTCATGGCATTGCCCAGCGACAGGTCATGTGTGGAGTTTTTGGCCACCCAATGATTGAAGAGATAATTCTTCTCTTCAAAAAATTCCTGAATTTCCAATCCCGTTTTGAAAAGTTTTCGCTCGGTAGGAGCATCGATGATTAAGGCAAAGTTTCGTGGCAACAGGACCGGAAACGGGGTGCGAAAATGTTCAAAGAGGCTCTTTAACTGAAGCCAATACACGACTTCCGCCGGGCCACCCACGTAGGCCAGGTTGGGTAAAATCATCTCCTGATAGAGCGGTCGCAGGATTACATTCGGACTGAATTTCTCAGGTTCTTCCAGGATCTTTTTCGATAGTTCATTTTTAGAGAACTTCAAGTCTGTATCCACTATGATAAAGTCCTCACCCTTTCGTTCGATCCTGCTCCGTATGTTCTTATCGAGGTAGAAGAAATTGATCTCGCGTGGGTTCACGGGCGGGTGAAATCCGCTTGCTTGCAGTTTCGCATTGGTTTCGATGACCAGTTTATGCGGAATGTGGTCATTCAAATCCGCCTGGATGACAGGCTGGAACACCTTCTTAAGTTCACGATCATCAGCATCGATGACAACAACACCCTCCTGACCAAACAATTTGGTTACATAGGCCCGAACCGCATCGCTGAGCGAATTGTTTTTTAAATACGCTTCCTTAAAAATGGATACATCCCCCGGCAACTGTTGCAGAACCGATGAAAGTTCTTTGAGGGTGAACTTTCCTACCGCGCCCTGCTGATGGGTTTCCCACGTATATTTTTTTCCGTACAGCCGGAATGACTTTATCTCCTCATAATCATGATCCTCGGAGGCCATCCAGTATACCGGAATAAATGTGTAGTCTGGATACTGGGCTTTCAGTTTTTTGCAGGCATTGATTACCGTAACAATCTTATAAATGAAGTAGAGTGGACCCGTAAAAATGTTAAGTTGATGACCCGTGATCACCGTGAATGAATCTTTCTTAAGAAGCGACCGGATATTCTCCTTGACCAGGTCCGGGTGAGGAAGTTTAGCGTATTGTCGCTGTAAAGTTTCAACCAGAACTTTACGCGATGAGTCAGGGAACGATGACTTTTCGCGGAGTTGCTCTTTAAAATTGTCGGCTGACGGAAATTGTGAATAAAATGGCCGAAGTGCAGGATCCTGTTCGATGTACTTCAGAAAAAACTCCGTATAAGCATGTGTATTCCGGAAGGGAATTTTCTGAAGATGCATAATCAACAACAGTGATTTTTCGTTGGAAACATAAACCGAATAACGGCAATTTTACGATAAAGGTTTAGGAATCGGCGGCCTGGACCTCGCCCGTCAAATCAAATTCCGTCGCCGCGATAATTTTCGCCTTGACGAAATCGCCCAGTCGCAGGTAGTTTTTGGTTGGAAGGATCACTTCGTTATCTACTTCGGGAGAATCAAACTCCGTGCGACCAATAAAATTTCCACCCTCTTTTCGGTCAACCAAAACCTTGAACACCTTTCCGATCTTCTGTTGATTTAGTTCGAGGGAAATCCCTTGCTGTAATTCCATAATGGCATCCACCCGTTCTTGCTTCGTTTCCGCGGGAACGTTGTCCGGCATGGAGTGGGCGTGCGTATTCTCCTCGTGAGAATAAGAGAACACACCCAGACGGTCAAAGCGTGATTGCTCTACAAACCTCATCATTTCCTGAAAATCTTCTTCGGTTTCTCCAGGATGTCCTGCAATCAAAGTAGTGCGTATCGCAATCCCGGGAACAGTCGCCCGTATCGTTTGAAGCAATTGTTCTGTTTTTTCCCGGGTCGTTCCTCTCCGCATGATTTGCAGCATGCGACTCGATCCATGTTGCAACGGAATGTCAATGTACTTACAGATGTTTGAACGCCCGGCCATTACTTCCAGCGCATCCATCGGAAAGCCGGTTGGAAATGCATAATGTAAACGAATCCATTCAATCCCTTCGACATCCGACAGGTTCTTTAGAAGTTCCGCGAGTTTTCTTTTTTTATAAAGGTCAAGACCATAGTAGGTGGAATCCTGTGCGATCAGGAGTAATTCTTTTGTGCCCTGCTTGGCAAGGTTTCGGGCCTCCAACACCAATTCTTCAATCGGCCGGGAAATGTGGGTGCCGCGCATCAGCGGGATCGCGCAAAAAGAACACGGACGATCACAGCCTTCTGAAATTTTTAAATAGGCGTAGTGATGTGGGTTGGTAAGAATGCGTTCTCCAACTAATTCATGCTTGTAGTTGGCGTTGAGCTGCTTTAGCAAGCGCGAAAGATCACGTGTCCCAAACCAGGCGTCCACCAGCGGAATTTCTTTTTCGAGGTCCTCTTTATACCGCTGTGAAAGACAGCCGGTGACATATATTTTTTCTACGAGCCCTTCTTCCTTGGCGTCGACATAGCGTAAGATCGTATCAATCGATTCTTGCTTGGCATTGTCAATAAATCCGCAGGTATTGATTACCACGATGTTGGAGTCATCTTTTTCCGACTCATGTATGGCATCAATGCCGTTGCCCCGGAGCTGGGTAAGTAGCACTTCGGAGTCCACCTGATTCTTGGAACAGCCCAGTGTAACGATGTTTACTTTTGTCTTTTTATTCCCCTTCGACCGCACGGTATGATATTTGAGGGTGCAAAATTAAGTGGTTTGAGCCTTGAACCTCTATATTTGAAAATTAATTCCCATTCGTGAGATTTTTCCTGGCTGGTATCATAATTCTCTTGCTTTCAACGTGCCTCTCGGAACCCGATTGCCTTGTCACCGCTACGAATAACCTTCGGATTTCTCTGAAAAATGGGGCAACGGGTACAGCCCAAAAGGCTTTATTTTCATCTATCAAGATATCAGGGACATCTGCTACTTTTTTTTCCACGGATTCAGTAACCGCACTAATTCTTCCCGTTGATCCACTCGCCACCCGAACGACGTTTAAGTTTCAATATGGAACGGTCCTTAATTCTAAACCTGTAATACGAACGGATTCTATTACGGTAACGTATGCCACACAAATTGTTATTATCAGCCCAACGTGCGGTGCGGCAATTTATCATACAAACCTCGCCGTTTCCGCCGCATCATTCGTGATTGAACCGAAAGTCGTCAACAGCCAACTATCAACCCGTGCAACGTCGAATATTGAAATTAAGCTATAGTCTGTTGCTGTGCCTGTTGGTCCAGATTACTTTTGCTCAAAAAGCAGAAGAACAGGACAGCGTAACTGTGAAAGACCGAAAACCTGATAGCCTGAAGGTAAAGTTTTATCCACGATCTTTTCGCGTTGGCACTGATCTGCTCAGCATTATCAAAAGTAATACACAAAAAACATTTTCTGGCTGGGAAGTGAACGGTGACGTCGATTGCGGAAAAATCTATTTTTCGGTTGATTATGGAAACTGGGGGCGAACCTATGACCTGCCTAACGCTGGTAAATATGAAAATCACGGTACCTATTGGCGCGTAGGCGGAGATATTAATCTACTTAAGAAAGATCCCGACCGCAATATGTTTTTTGTTGGCTTCCGTTATGGACGGTCATCCTAT
>JANYKP010000225.1 GCA_025358195.1 Cyclobacteriaceae bacterium | reverse complement strand
ATGCTCCATGTAGTCATGGTTGGTAAGTTTGAGAATTGGTTTTTGCACCCGTTGACACAACCACACGACGGCTTTACGAATAAGCTTGTCGTTCCACTCACAACTCTCCAACAGCCACGGCGTATTTACCTTGGTTAGATTGGATGAGGCGGCATCGTCCAGTACGACTAAGACGTTAGGGTGTTTCTGCAGGAAGGTAGAGGGAACTTGGTCCGTAATTGGGCCTTCGACTGCTTTCTGTACAATGGGTGCTTTGCCTTCGCCCCAGGCCATCATGATTGTACGCTTTGATTTGAGGATCGTACCTACGCCCATGGTGAGGGCCTTTTTCGGCACATTTTCTTCCCCATAGAAATCGCTGGCTGCATCCATTCTTGTGACTTGGTCCAGTGTGATCATGCGCGTCATGGACCGTTCAGAAGAGCCGGGTTCATTGAAACCTATGTGCCCCGTGCGTCCAATGCCCAATATCTGGATGTCGATTCCACCAAGGTCATTGATCTTCTTTTCGTACGCCTTACAAAAGGCGGCGATTTTGTCTTTTGCAAGGGTTCCATCAGGAATATTTATATTCTTCTTCGGAATATCAATATGATCAAACAAATGCTCACGCATAAAGCGAACATAACTCTGCAGCGAATCGGGCAGCATTGGGTAATATTCATCCAGATTAAACGTGATCACATTGCTAAAACTTAGACCTTGCCGGTGCATTTTTACTAATTCTTCATAGACCCGCGTGGGGGTCGAGCCGGTAGCCAGGCCCAGGACGCAATGCTTTTTTTCTTGCCGGCGCTGTCTAATGAGCGAAGCGATTTCTTTGGCAACAAATACGGAGGCTTCTTCTGAGTTTTTGAATATCCGGGTTGGTGTTTTCTCATTATCTGATGACAAACTCATATTTTTTTTGGTTTAGCTCAATTAAAAATCGGTCATTTTTTCCAAGTGCCGGTAGTTTGAAGACTGTTCGGTTACATTGATAAATTTTTTCTCCATTTTTCCGTTGCTTAGTTACAATAAACTCTGCGCGCTTCTAAATTTTGCTTTTGTTTCCTCCCCCTTCTTGTTCACAACAACACGCTTGCGATCAATCCGGGAATGAAATCTTACCCATTAAAACGGAGGGAATTTTTGCCCTGGTTCCAAAATTTAATTTTCCTCCCACGATTGATTCATTGGCAAGAACGGCAAAAAGCATAGCTTCCTTTGCATCCCCCGGAATTCCTAATTCATCGGTAGTCCGGATGTTTTTTATTCCCAGCAATTCCTGAATCCACTTCATAAGAAGCGGGTTATGGACTCCGCCCCCACTAAAGTAGATTTCAAATTTCTTTTTCCTTACTACAGATTGGATCGCCTCCGCGATTGTTTCGGCACTAAAGCGCGTCAACGTGGCAAGAAGATCCTCCAGGGTAAGGTCCGTTGTATTGGAGCGTTTCTGCGCACTCCTCACGTTCTTAACATTAAACAATTCAGGGCCCGTTGTTTTTGGGAGTGACATATTAAAGAAAGGATTTGATTTTAGTTCATGAAGAAGTTTTGTATGAATTTTCCCCCGCTTGGCGATTGTCGCGTCACGATCAAAATATGTGTTCGGAATCGAATATCGTACCGTCTGATCAATCAGCGTATTTCCAGGCCCTGTGTCGGTTACGAAGACTTTTTTTGGATCTCGTCCTGCAGGCAAATACGTAAAGTTGGCGATGCCTCCGATATTCAATAGAATTCGATTTTCTGTCGTATGCGACAAAAGTAAATAATCACCATAAACTGCCAGCGGAGCTCCTTCTCCACCCTTGGCAATGTGCTTCTGCCGAAAGTCACTTATTGTTATAATCCCGGTAGTCACAGCAACATGGTCGCCATCGCCTATTTGAAATGTTGCGTTGGTGTTTTGTTCGGGGTGTAGAAATGCAGGTGAATGAAACACCGTTTGACCATGCGACGCGATCAGATCAATTTTCTGAGCTTCATACTTCCATTTTTTTAAACAGCTTACCACCATCTTACCCTGCAGTACACCAAGCCATGGATTTAGGATGCATAGCTTTTCAAAATCAACTAGTTCACGGGCAAACACCTCCGTTATCTTTGATTTTATAACGCTCGAGTACGGAACTGTTTCAAACTCCAATAATTCGATTCGGGTGTTGAGCCCATGTTTTGTGAGTTTACAGAGCGCTACATCTAATCCATCCAACGAGGTCCCGGACATCAGGCCTATAATGTATCGGTCCTTTCGCCTGGCGATTTCAACGAGTCTCGAAAGGTTCTTATTCATTGGTAAAGAATGTAAAAATGAACCTCCAATGTGAAAGGAGGTTCATTTATGTGATGGCTTCAAGAAAATCAATTTGTCGGATCCGCCGGTGTATTCGGGTTGTTATCTCTTTCGGAGAAAGGATACGGCAGAAAATCACGGCCCCGCTCCGTTGAAGGGCGTGCAAATCTTCGGCTATCTTCCAATCTCATACCGCTCAGATAAAGCTCGATGCAACGCTGCTTGTAGATTTCATTCAAAATTGCCGTCGTTGTAGCCGCACCTGAGTAAACCGGTTGCGAGGCACCAATGCCCAAAGCATCTTGCGAGGGAGTTTTAGTCAAAATCTTATTCAATTCACTTACGGCAGCAGTTAAATCCTGACTTGATTTTCGGACGTTGGCTTCCGCTTTAATAAGCGTGACTTCACCCGGGCGATAAATCGGTACCGAAGTTGTATTAGCAATAAAGAAACTGGCATTGCCTTTATTTTTTCCTGCTGTCTGGTTAAAGAAGAAGGGAATGCGGGTATCATTCACCGGCGTCTGCAGAGCAGGTGGTAGACTAAAAAGAATGTCTACAGGCTCCGTATTATTTCGGGCTGCAAAGCTTGAAAAGAAAAGCGCATTGGGTGAAGCGTCATCGTGGTTCATCATCGATTTCACAGAAAGGGTAACACTGCTGGCCGCTGTAAGAGCTTTATCGTAGTCACCGACCATCAGTGCATAACGGGCAATAAGGGCTTTGATGGCATTCGCATAATCAATGCCGGGGGCGATGCGCGATGTAAACAGGGATGAAATTGGAGCGTTGGCCAATTCAGTAGCAGCAGTCTCTAGGGTAACAATTGCTTCGTTAAGAATTGCAATGCGATCAACAAATGCTGCATTTTTCTCTACCGAAACCGGTGCATTTTTCCAAAACATGGCTAGATTACCAAGGGCCAATGCCTTATAAATAGAAGCATGGGCTTGTAACGCTCCTCGTGTACCCTGATCCGTCACGATCGCCAAATTGGCGAGGATCAGGTTTGCATTTGCCTTTACAAGATTGGATTGGTTCCACAGGTTAGTAACAATCCCATTGCTACCCACGACACCGGCACCTCCTTGCTGAAGCAGCAATTCATTCAGATTTCCAGCATTGAGGACTGTCAATTCTCGTGTTAACAATCCGCTGGCAGAAGCCACCGTGTACTCGGGAGATGCCTGACCCACAGAATACTTGTACTGAAGGCCGTTGGCAACACTAATTAATCCATTCACATCGGTTAACACCTGGATGCTGGAGGCAGCACTTGGATTCAAGTACTCCCCACCGCAAGAAGCTAGAAGCAATACTACAAGCGTAGTAGCTAGGTTGTATATCTTTTTCATTTTCATGAGATTCTATTATTAGATTATGTTAGAATTTTACAGTAAGCTGAAGTCTATAAGACCGTGGAATGGGGACATTACCAAAATCCACTCCCCTAACAATATCGCTGTTCCCGCCTGAATTGGTTTCCGGATCAAACCCATTGTAGTTGTCCCACGAAATCAAATTCCTTCCTGAAAAGCCAAGGTTGACATTGTTGATACTTTTGATTGGATTCTTGAAATCGTAGGATAACCCTATTTCGCGAAGTTTTACAAACGATCCGTCATCGACACGCCATTGTTCGGTGTTGTAGAAAGCGTAGACATAACCGCGTGGCAATTGTCCGGTCATTTCTTTTTCAACATAATCTCC
>JANYKP010000223.1 GCA_025358195.1 Cyclobacteriaceae bacterium | reverse complement strand
CAAAGGACATGGCGGTACTGCGAGGTATGTGCTATTGCCTTATGAAAGCCACGGCTACCGGGCCAAAGAATCAATCATGCACATGTTATGGGAGATGGACAATATGCTGGAGACCTATGTAAAAGGAGCCAACCCGATGAAAGCCAAAATTGAAACAAAATAAGAATACAGATACCGCTTAGCTGCATTACCTTCACGTGCCTTTTGTTTATGAAGCGATTGTACTTTCTAATCCTTGTCTTGGGTTCCCTTGTTCCATGCCTGGCGCAAGGTCCGGATACCGTAAAGGCCGGGGCATACGTGATCAGCGTGCATGACATTAATTTTCATGATAAAGAATACACCATACGTTTTTGGCTCTGGTTTTTGTACAAAAATCCGACGTTTGATTTCAGTAAGCAGTTGGATATACCGAATGCCAAGAGCATCGAAGAACCGGAGATCATCGTTGACAGTATTGATGGCCAGGCGTGGGTTCTGATGAAAATGAAGTGCACGATGAAAGAAAGCTGGAAGGTTGATGACTTTCCTTTTGATTCCCAGCACCTGCACGTCCAAATTGAAAACACATTATTTGATAACGGAGACCTTGTCTTTGCACCCGATCTTGCAGGAAGCCGCTATGGAAAGAAAATCGCCATCGACGGTTGGGAGATCAAGAACTTTGAAGTGAACTCCCGCAACAATGATTATGAAACCGGATTTGGTGACTATCGTCTGCCCAGTCAGTACACCGAATTTGCAACGTTCAACATCGACATGGATATTGAACGGGATGCATGGGGAATGTTCTTAAAAATATTTGTAGGTATGTACATCGCATTCTTGATTGCGATTATCAGCTTCACACTTAATCCATGGGAGCCTGAGTCTCGGTTTGGCCTGCCTGTAGGTGGCTTATTTGCCGCTGTAGGCAATAAATACATTATTGATTCAGTATTGCCCGAATCGTCGCAGTTTACTCTGGTCGATATACTTCATTCACTTACCTTCTTCGCGATCTTTGCCACGCTGGTTGTCTCAGCATTGGCGCTACGATTCCGTGAGCTTGGAAGAAAAGAGGCATGCTTGCGAGTGAATAGAGTAGGGTCACGGCTGGTCGTAACGCTTTACATTCTGTTCAACATTCTGTTTATCTGGCTGGCAATTCTTTAGGGAGAAAGACGCAATTAACTGTAATTCCCTTTGCACATCCTCAGCGTGCCTGCCTGCCGAAGCGTCGGCGAAGGCAGTCATTTTTCCGTGAAACTTTGTGATACAGCTCGAAAGCTATTTCACAGAGCTTCACAAACAAAAGCTACACAGAGGGGGTAGCTAAGAGGAATAGATCAGCTTTTATTCTTGGTATCAATAATGATCGTCACAGGGCCATCATTCAACAAACTTACTTTCATGTCTGCACCAAATTCTCCGGTCTGCACTGGCATTCCCAGGTTTTCTGCGAGGGACATCACAAATCTTTCATAGATCGGGCGGGCGGTCTCAGGTCCAGCAGCTTTAATGTACGAAGGCCGGTTTCCTTTTTTTGTACTGGCCTGGAGGGTAAACTGGCTAACGGTAAGAATTTCGCCGCCGCCGTCACGCACGCTTACATTCATCACACCCTGATCATCATTGAAAATCCGCAGATTGACAATCTTATTGGAAAGCCATTGAATGTCCTCCTCTGTATCTGCGGATTCAATACCGATCAAAACGAGAAGGCCTTTTCCAATTTTTGATTTGATGACTTCATCAATCTGTACTGAGGCCTGGCTTACACGTTGAATGACTGCAATCATTTGAGTTCATTTATTTTCATCGGAGGATAATAACTTAGTGGCAATTTTTCTCCGATGGTTTCCGACCAAGCAAGATAACCTTCCAAATAAATGCCAAGGGGATCAGTATAATAACCATTTTCAAATATGTTTAACACATTCTTCTGGAATTTCAGCAACGAGACCTGGTTGTTAATACCCGATTTTACCCGTGAATTCCTGTATTCCCATTCTTCTTCTTCATCCAGGTATTCCACTTTAAGCGTCCCTCTAAACGAGAAGGATTTTACCGTTGTCCCGGAAAGACGGTCACCGATATGGACTGGATATTCTACACCTTTGAACGTGGAATTTGAGACGCCATTCGGGTTGTAGCTAACTGAAACGACACTAAACCCCTCCCTTTGAAGGGAGTTGGCATACAAGGATCGGATGAAATGATTCAATGAGCCCTTGTAAGCGGCCAGTCTTCTGGTTTCCCTGCGGAGAGAATCCTTTCGATCGGTCACCGGAAGTTCTTCAAATCGCGCAATCCCCAATAAGAATTGTGTGGACGTATTATAGTTCAATTCAAAACGGTCAAGAATATAAATGCAACGGTAGCCCAACGCTTTATTTTCAATAACGATCGGTTTGGAAGCATGCGCGGTGAGCACTTTGTCATGGGTATCATAGTAAAGGTGTATTTCTGTTGGATTGGTTATCTCGCAATGGCGTGCATTCGTGGATTCCCCCAGGAAGAGTTTCTTAAACGTGGGAAAGTATTTCTTGTAATCGGCCTGATCAGCCACTACCGCCAACTCCGCAAGATTTCCCGGATCTTGCTTTAAAACAATTCTGATTCGAGCGACAGAGTCATGAAAGGCGACACCTTTCTGAAAACGCTTATACCCGATTACCGAAACGGTCAGGTCATATTTTCCATTTGGAATATTCCGGACCTCAAACGTCCCATCTTCAAGTGTAGCACTTCCGATCGTAGTATTGGTAAAGAAGACATTGGCATAGGGAACCGGTTCTCCATTTTTTTCATCGGTGACCCTGCCTCGCAGCGTATTTTGAGAAAATCCTGTGAGCGACTCCAGGAACAGGGCGACAACCCAAACCTTAAAATGACTGTAATTCACCCGACTCATAAATAAAGGTTCCCTGCTTTTGTCGGTTGGCTATCGTCAACATGGAGCGAGCCACCTTTACAGATTCGATAGCTTTGTATTTCTCAGGAATGAAGAAACCAAAAGTGTTCATCACCATCTTACCAAGATATTCGCCTGTTCGTTTCTTAACACGCAGCCCCAAAAGCAAGGACGGTTGAAAAATATGTAGTCCTTCAAATTCCATTTTTTCAACGGCTTCCTGGACTTCACCTTTTACCCGGTTATAGAAAATGGATGAATTTTTATTCGCTCCCAATGCACTTACGAGCAGGAATTGTCGTGCCCCTTCCTGATGAGTTGTTTTGGCAAGGGAAACCGGATAATCGTAATCCACTTTACGAAAGGCGTCCTTTGAGCCGGCCTCCTTTATGGTTGTGCCAAGACAGCAAAAGACATCATCACCTTTCAATAGGCTGGAATAGTTTTGGAGATTATCAAAATCGACGACGAGATTCAGAAGCTTGACATTTGACACCGCTAATTTCTTTCGCGACAAGGCAACCACCCGGCTATAGGCGTCTTCGTTTAGTAACAACTCCAGTAGTTTTGAACCAATCAATCCAGTGGCACCGGCAAGAATGGCAGTTTTCATCAGAAGGTTTGCTGAATTTCCTTCTTCAATTCAGAAAGTGCATGTCCGAGCGGCTCCACTTTCTTTTCGAGCGTTAGTTCAAAAATTTTTCTGGCGAGATCAAGGCTGGTGGACTCAGCGCCCATATTCGAAGAAGCCTCATTAATAAGAATCGTGAGATCTTCTTTGGCATTTTTAATCATACTCCAGACATCTTCACTCATGTAAATTTGCTGCGATACATTATGATTATATTCATTCCGGATTTCATCCAGCAGGAGCTTATGGAATTCACGTGCCGAGTAGCCAGGGTTGTTTAGACGCAAGAGCATATTAGGAGGTGAAATCCGTTCAAGAAACAGGCACATGCGCTCATAGGCCTGAAGGCGGTTGGGCAAAATTGTTTCAATGCTCCGGGTACGAATCTCCAATTTCTTCAATTCAATTTCTTTGATGATAAACGAACGCACCAATAGGTACATGGCGTAAAGCACAACAGAGGCTGGCAGTAATATTTTTCCGTATTCAATCAGGGCTTCCATAGACTTGTTTGTTCCGTAAAGGTGTTCAAAATTAGCTAATTTTTGAAC
>JANYKP010000218.1 GCA_025358195.1 Cyclobacteriaceae bacterium | reverse complement strand
GATACATTTTTTTAAAATTCTCCGGAGTCCTGACCTTGCCCGTTCCCTTCCATTTAAATTGGTATGCATTTAGTATTCCATTTCTTTCTTCGAGGTAATCAATCTCCTGCTGCTGAGTGGTACGCCAAAAATAACGATTAGCAACCACCTGATGGTATGCCAGGAATTTCATTCGCTCCGCAGTCAAAAAATTTTCCCACAGCGCTCCTTTATCCTGGCGCAACTCGAGCTTGTTGAGATTGGCAATCAGCAGGTTGCGAATGCCATTGTCCCAAAAGTAGATCTTTCTGTTGTTCTTAATTTCATTTCGCAGGTTTCGGCTCAAGCTTCCCAATCTGAAAATAATGAACGCTTTTTCCAGCAAATCCAGGTATGTCATGATTGTAGCTTTGTCTACCTGAAGCAATTGAGCCAGTTCGTTGTACGAAACTTCACTGCCCACTTGCAAGGCCAGCGCTTTTAGCAGGCGTTCGAGCAATTCAGGTTTACGAATGTTTGCCAGCGTAAGGATGTCCTTGTATAAATAGCTTTCAGTCAGTTCCTGCAATACAACCTGAGGCTTGTCGGGGTGATTGATCACTTCCGGGTACATGCCAAAAATAAGCCTGTGTTCTAATTGCTTTTCTGCCTCCACAAAACCAATTGATGCTTCCAGTTCTTCCCAACTAATCGGATATAAATGGTACTCCCATTTGCGACCTGTGAGCGGCTCATTGATTTGGCTACTGATTTCCAGGGTTGATGAACCACTGACAATCAACTGCACGTCTTTAAATTGATCGGTAATTAATTTGAGTGTGATTCCGGCATCGGTGAGCCGTTGTACTTCATCAATAAAAACAATGCGATGCTTGCCAATGATGGATTGAAGCTTAAACGTATCGGGTTGAAACAGCAGACTTCTCACGGAGGCATCATCGGCATTCAAGAATAGGTGCTCTTTGGCTATCAATATTTCCTGGATTAGCGTTGTTTTGCCCACTTGGCGTGGACCAAGCACCATGATTGCCTTACCTGTAAAGAAAACAGACTCAATTGATTGTTGAATAATCCTTTTTAGCACAATTCATCATTAATCACCAAATATAGTGCATTTTTAGTGATTATAATCTCCAAATTGATGCTTTTATTAGTGATTTCGGCGTGAAGTTTTTCAACCGCAGAGGCGCGGAGACGCAAAGAAAAAATGAATTTAATGAAGAGCATTACTGCATTCCTTCGCGCCTCGGCGTCTTCGCGGTTAAAGAAATCGTTGTTCGTTGTTCGTTATTCGCAATTCGTCCCGATAGCTATCGGGATCGTCGGCGTGAAGTTTTTTAACCGCAGAGGGCGCAATGGGAATGCAACGCGGAGAAGGCAACATAGGTATTTCTCAGCGGTCTCTCTGCGCGCTGTCGTATGAATGAATCAATCAATCGGTTACGAAGGCTGATGATCTGCGTTGCCTTTTTGAGGTCGTTCGTTTCGGACTCTTTCATGAATTTGCTAACTGCCTCTCCGATTATGCCCAGGTGCCGTTCTACTGCGCCTTTGGTTTTTAAGTCGGTTGAATATTGCTCAAACGTATTTATTCCGATGGTAAACGATTCAATCAATTCGATTGAACTGGTGATGTCAGACAAGAATTTTTTCTCCTTCTCCGTCATAAATAAGTTTCTTTGTTCGATCAATACTGCTCCTTAGGTAAGGATTTCTAATCGATTCCTCTGTTAATAAGTCAACTTTTCTTTTGAAAAAAAGTTCAAGACCGTTCCATAGCGACAACAACGCATCACCCCTATCAGCCGGATCGGCAATATCTATTTTAACCAACACATCTATATCACTTTTTTCAGGGTTAAAATGATCGGTGATGGACGAGCCAAAAGCGTACATCTTACCTACCTGGTGGGTCTTGCATAGATTCGCAAAATCCGCGTAACGCTCATTTATCAACATGGCCAAATCCATTTTCAAATATAACTAAATTCCTACCTGGGGTTATTCGTCCCGATAGCTTCGGGATCGCCGGCGTGAAGTTTTTCAACCGCAGAGGTGCGGAGACGCAAAGTGAAGCGCGCTAAGAAATACCATAGTGTACTATCAATCATTCCTTTTTACTCTGCGCCTCCGCGACTCCGCGGTAAAAATATTCGACAACATTCTAAACAAGTCAGGTTTTCCGTGTTACCGATTTAGCGCCCTTCCATAGTTCATCCCTAATTTTCCAGAGAATTGTTTTGGAAAAACCATTGTTATAACTTTGTGTTATAACAATTGACACTATGACTACATCAACCAAAATCAGGGCGGTGGGTAATTCCAAAGGAGTGATTCTTCCCAAAAAGTATCTGGATCAATGCGGAATCGAAGACAGGGTGGATATTACCATCAAAGATAACGTCATCACCATTGCTGCAGCGAAGAATGTCGTGAAAAAGAAATGGACCGATTTCAAAGCATCTACTAAAAAAGAGAAAGCCACCTTTGTCCCCAATACGTTTGATGAAAAAGATTGGACATGGTAAGACCGTTTAATGTTCATTTTGTAAACCTGGATCCTACGGTAGGCTCTGAGATGAAAAAGGAACGGAGGTGTTTAATCCTTTCGCCTTCAGAAATGAATGCGGCACTGGGAACGGCTATCATTGCTCCGCTTACCACAACTTTACGCGGCTACCCATCACGTATTGAGATCCGGTTTGAAAATAAGTTTTGTGAAATATGCCTGGATCAACTGAGGGCGGTTGATGAAAGCAGAATTCAGAAAGAAAGCCGGGGAAGAATATCATCTGGGGATATTGAAAAGGTTAAAGGTGGATTAGTTGAGATGTTTGAAATGTAGTTCAAGTTCAAGGTTGGGTAATCGGTGATTAACACGTTGTTCGTTGCTCGTTATTCGCAATTCGTCCCGATAACCGTCGGCGTGAAGTTTTTCAACCGCAGAGGCGCGGAGACGCAAAGAAAAAATGATTTAATGAACAGCATTACTGCATTCCTTCGCGCCTTGGCGTCTTCACGGTTAATCATGGTAATCACATCTATCAAAAAAATCACAGTTCAGACAATGGCATTTCCTTAGCGCCCTTTAGCGGCCAAGCATTCCATAAAGTGAATTATCAAAACCGTGCAGGGATTCTCGCGTCAATATCTTAATATTCTCAGCAGTGATTAAGTTCAAGGGATATAGTTGATCCTTAAAGTAATGATCGGACATACCGGTATTTGTCCCGTAAAGGGCGTGGGAAAAGTCCTCGTATAATGGTATCCGCCAAAGCTTCCTTCAATTTATCGTGAGGTATTATGCGTCTGACTTTATGCCAGCTAAACCAATTCAAAATTTTAATATACAAGGTATTAAGATCGTTGTGATTTACTTCATCCTGACCTGATTTCAATAACTTCAGCAAATCATGTTCAGTTAAGGTGGTATCCCACGTCAACATTTTCAAATACTTCAAAAGCTCCTCGTCCGAATACATTTTTTCTTAACTCATTAAAATCTTATCGAACAGGTTCGAAGTTCAAGGTTCGAGGTTCAAAGTTCAGGGTTCAGGGTTCGAGGTTCGAGGTTCAAGGTTCAAAGTTCGAGGTTCGGGGAATGGGAATGGTAATGGTATTAGAACAATATCACCCTTGTTCACTTGTAGATTTCTTTTAAGTCGGCCTTTGAATACAGTTCCTCTTCAGTCTCCAAAAATTGAAAAGATTTGGAGTTCGATGTTAATGTCTGAATTCCTTCGGTTCCCCAATTTTTATTTAACATAAATTCGGCGAAGTCCGAAACCTCCCTTAACTTTTGATTGGGTAACCTTGTCAGGCTATCTAAAGTCCTTTTAATTAAAGATTCTCTTGTCATCCTAATTAAATTTTGGTTTCAAATATAGCTGAATCCCTTCCCACTTGCATTTCCTTCGAGCCTCTGCGCCTCAGCGGTTAAAAATGCTTGTAGCTGGCCCACCCTTGAACTTTGAACTATTCACAGCTTCGCCTCCTCAGTCACATTCGATGAGTTGGCAATTGAAAAAATACCACAACCCTTAAGACCCTAATTCCGTCTTATCACCCCAAAGCCAGATCGCTGTCTCGGGTCTTAAATTCATTTTGTTCGTCTCGAATTCCGGGAGTGTTAGTACCAACGTTCTGATCTTCCGTTTGATCAGTCCTTCGGCCTTGTCCACGCACGTCCGCAGATAGGCCTGGTCAATCTCACCGACAAACACCAGGTCTATAAGTCCGCTGTCCTTCCCTTTGGCATAATCGCCTATGATAAAGGCACATGTCACCTTACCCAACCGCGCTACTACCTTGTTGATCACGCTGTCGATGATCGTATCGATTCCGAGGTATTTATGGACAAGGTTCTTAAGCTGCGTGTAAAGGAGATGACCCGTATTGGCCTTGTACTCTATAGTGCGTCCCTTGGTATTCGCTACCAGGTAGCCAGCTTTCGACAGCTTGTTTAGTTCAAGCCGGATGGAGTTCGTGGATTCACCAAACTCCTCGGCCATCTCTCGTAAATAGGCAGACGAATGACTGTTGGAAAAGAACTTCAACAGCATCTTGATTCGCGTACGCGATGTAATTAATGACTCGAGCTCAAGCACAGGGAGACAAATCTACCATTTTCGAGTAAGTTTTTTACTCATTAGTCGTTTTTGTTCACTCGGAGACTCCAAAAGCTCCTTTTCTGTAAGTTTTCGAACAATTTTGCGGTCAATCTGCACCGTAATGACCTGCCCAATCGATTCCAGAACAACACTGAAATACTGCTTATTATGGTAGTCCGACAGGATCCCCTGCGCTCCCTTCAGTGGGCCGTCAATCACCTTGACTTCGTCGCCAACGGAGAATTTCTCGGGAACATTTTGGGCTTCGATCAACATTCCTGTTTCAATAAACCTTTGTATGGTCTCCAACTCGTGAAGGTGCAATTCTGCGGGCTTCCCGTTCAGGCGAATATTCCAGGCGACACCCGGCACAGACAATACATTCTGGATATCGTGCTCGGCCACCCGTACAAAAATATAGGAGTTGAATAGCGGAACTTCCACCTTCTTGCGCCTGTCACTCCATTGCCGCATCACCTTTTGCAAAGGTAGGTATGGCTCGAACCCTCGTTTTATCAAAAGATCGTTGACTTTCTTTTCTTGCCGGCTCTTGGTGTAGAAGACAAACCATTTTTTGGGGGACAAGTTCAAGGTGACGGGTTTAATGTTGATAGTTCAAGGTTCAAAGTTCAAGGTTCAAGGTTCAAGGTTCAAGGTTCAAAGTTCAAGGTTCAAGGTTCAAGGTTCAAGGTTCAAGGGTTCATGGTTGATGATCTCCATGCGGTTTAATTAAACACCCATTGCAAAGATAAGGAAAGCCGGTGATCGGTAAGTCGGTAATCGGTAAGTCGGTAAGTCGGTGATCGGTGATCGGTGTGGTACGTGTCTTGGACATTTCTCCGCGGTTAAAAAACCGTTGATCGTTGTTCGTTGTTTGAGAAGGCCTATTGCATTTCCTCAGCGGTTAAAAATCGTTGTTCGTTGTTCGACAAAGTTTAAGGTTCGATGTTCGTCTATAAGTTAACAGATAATATTCAGGTTTTCCGAACGCGCGTTCTTTGGTTCCTGTTTCTTTAAATTCTTACCTTTAGGCATGATTATTAAAATTGGAAAAAAGGAATCGACGAAGAGAATAGCTGGCAAACTCAATAAAATCAAGGCCCGGTCAAAAAAGGTGAACTGGGATAAGTACTTTGGAAAGATTGATTTTCCAATAGATGCCCTGACCTACCAGCGAAAAATGCGCGATGAATGGGAGCAG
>JANYKP010000213.1 GCA_025358195.1 Cyclobacteriaceae bacterium | reverse complement strand
GCCGACTTTGCAATAAGGACCGATGGTTGTATCACCGCGGACCTTGGCTCCCATATTCATAATCGATTCTTCCCCGATGGCAAACGGTCCACGGATCAGCGCTCCTTCATGTATTTGTGCATTTCTACCAATATAAATCGGGCCAGCAGCTGCGTTTAATACAGCCGCGCGGATCACTGCACCCGCTTCAATAAATATGTTCTCCGGGGAGTAGGTCTTTGTGTGCGGATCGTTTATTGCATTGGATTTCCTGCCACGCGTCAGTAACTCGAAATCGGAACGGATCTGCTCACCGTTGTGCCGGAAAATTTTCCAAACCTGATCCATCACGGTAATACTTTCTGAATACTCCTTGGATTTGATAGATAGATTTGTAAAAGAATGAACGTCTTCTGTTCGCGTTGCAATGGTCAATGTACCTTTTATTAACCTTTCACCCTTTTTAAGTTGCTGAATGGCCTTATAAAGATTTTCATCCGGACAAACCGCACCGTTGATTAATAAATTTTCCGTAGCTACGGTTAGCGGGAATTTTTCCTGCAGATAGTTTTGTGTGAGGCACGAGACAGGCTGTGTAAAGAATTTTTCCCATTTTTCTTTTATTGTAAGAATGCCCACCCGTATCGATGCGATGGGCCGCGTAAACGTGAACGGCAGCAAATCCATCCGAATGACAGGGTCGTCGAAGACTACAATATTCATGCTGCTAAAATAGGCCTTTGATAAGGAAAAACTTGTGCATAAAGCGAAAAGGTCCCGACCGGAGACCTTTTCATAAATTATTGAGAAAGAATAAAATACCGGTGGTCCGGTATCAGGCTTTCTTGTATTTCTTTTGGAACTTCTCTACACGACCTGCGGAGTCCAGGAACATCTTCTTGCCAGTAAAGAACGGATGAGAAGCGGAGCTAACTTCCACTTTGATCACGGGATATTCTTTGCCATCGGTCCAGGTCGTGGTTTCCTTGGTTTTTAAGGTAGAGCGGGTCAGGAACTTAAAATCGCTGGAAGTGTCCCAAAAAACCACCTCTTTATACTCAGGATGAATGCTTTTTTTCATTATCGGTACTCTTTTCGTTAAAGGACTGCAAAGATAAATAGCTGGCATGGATTTGCAAGGAAGGCCCTCAGATTGTTATAAAAAGCGTTTTGGTTGTACTTTTGAACCAAAATCAATTGAGGGACCATAAAAACATCTCCGAATCCCATCCATGAGCTTTTTTAAGCAAAATCAAGGTGTATTCGCCAAATTATCGTGAAGCTAAATTGCCAATCAAATTTAGAAACATCGTGAGAGCAACTGCAGTATGTCCTGGCCACACGATCGTGACGTGCCTTCTCTTTATTGCAATCCTGGCAGGAGGTCCGAGGACGTTCGCACAAAGCACGAATGCTCCTCTCAACGAAGATTACTACAACCGGATTGACCGCTACGAAGTGAAGTCCGGCAGAATAGTAGAAGAACTCTTCACCAATGTGAAACCATACAAGCGCTCGGCCATTGTAGCGATGGTTGATTCCCTCCAGACAAAGGAAAATATTTTTCAATCGCCGGCAGATAAATTCAATCGTGAGTATTTGAGAAACGACAGTTGGGAATGGTCACGAGCAGAAACGAATGAAAGCAGGAAGTTTTTTTTGAAAGGCTTGTATAAAAAGAAGTCGGATTTGTTTTACGTGGACAAGCCTGAGTTTGACCTGCACGTCAATCCGGTTATGTACCTGGGAACAGGTTCGGATTCACGTTCCTCCAACCCCGTGTATATCAATACCCGGGGTGTAGAAATTCGTGGTATGGTCGATCGAAAAATTGGCTTCTATACCTACCTGGGAGAAAACCAGTCTCGTTTGCCAGGATATGTTTCCGATTACTCGAATGTATATGGCTATTATATTGTTCCCCACCAGGGTTTTTGGAAACCCTTCAAAAACGGTGGCGTTGATTTTTTTGAAGCGCGGGCCTACATCGATTGGAATATTTCCAAACATATCTGGATGCAGTTCGGGCATGACCGCACGAACATTGGGAATGGATTTCGCTCACTGATTTTTTCTGACTTCGCACCGCCCAGTGAATTCCTTCGCGTGAATGTGAAGGTATGGAAGTTGAATTACCTGTTCCAGATTAACCGGATGACGGCAGATGTTAATTCGTCTCCTTTTGGGACCGCGTCCAGCAAACGGTTCCCCGACAAATATGTGGCCTTCCATCATGTGAGCATAAATATTGGCAAGAAATTTAATCTTGGATTGTTTGAATCGGTTGTGTTTGCACCCAAAGATTCTATCAATGGTGGCACCTTTGAACTGAACTACCTGAACCCGGTAATTTTTTACCGCGCCATTGAACAACAAAACGGCAGCGCAGATAATGTCATCATTGGCATGGACTGGAAATGGATCGCCAGGAAAAGATTATCATTTTATGGCCAGCTCGTGCTTGATGAATTTGTGCTGGCCAATGTACGGGCGAGAAATGGCTGGTGGGCCAACAAATTTGCTGTGCAGGGTGGGATGAAATACATCGATGTGGCGGGCATCCAAAACCTGGACTTGCAACTCGAAGGAAATGTGGTGAGGCCGTACACGTATTCACACGCCAATCAATTTACCAGCTACACCCATTTCATGCAGCCGATTGCACATCCGTTGGGAGCAAATTTTTATGAACTTGCAGCAATCATCCGCTACCAGCCGTTGCCAAAATTGAATCTTACTATCAAGTCCTTCTACGTGAAAATCGGGCGGGATGAAGCGACCGAGAATGCATCGGCCACTGCTTATCTGTATATGAATTGGGGAGGTGATATCAATAAGAGTTATAATACCCGCCAGCAAGAGTTCAACAATAAAATAGGGCAGGGATACGACAATACAATTATTTATAGTGATTTATTGGCGTCGTATATGCTGCGACATAATTTCTTTATTGATCTGAGGCAAACTTTTCGCAACAGCAAAAGTCCCAATTCCTATTTCAATACTAACACAACCTTAACTTCAGTAGCTTTGCGGTGGAATATCGCCGCACGTTCATACGACTTCTAATTCTTTACTTCAGGAATGAAAATTTTTTTCCGGGTCCTTTCTTACGCTCAAAACATCGTTCCGAAGCTTGCGTATTTTTTTATCTTTTCCATCCTGGGAATAGTCTTTGGCGCCTTCAACATTGTGTTGGTTATACCCATGTTGGAAGTTCTTTTCAATCAAGGTGAGAAAAGTCCGGTGGTCCCTGATTTGCCATCCTTTAAATTTTCATCCGATTACCTGATTGGTGTTTTTAATCATTATTTCCTTGGCATCATTCGCGATCAGGGACGCCTGGACGCGCTCTTGTTTGTATGTGCGTTGATCGTGGCGTGTGTGATCCTGGCGAATGTGTTCCGTTACCTGGAGCGTGTCATGGCCACCAAGATCCGGGTTGATTTGGTGAAAAATATCCGGTTGGACATTTTTAAGAGTGTCACGAACCTTCACATTGGATATTTTAATAATGAGCGTAAAGGTGATCTGATTTCCCGCTTTACGAACGACGTCATGGAGGTTGAGAATGCTGTCATGAGTAGTTTGAAAGCGGTGTTGAAAGAGCCTATTACCATCATCGTTTATTTCCTGGTGCTGTTCACGATTTCCGCAAAACTAACGTTGTTCACACTGCTGGTGCTGCCCATCACTGGAGGTGTCTTAGCAGAGATTATTAAGCAACTGAAAAAACAGGCCACTCAAAGCCAGGAGTCCCTGGGCCGGATCGTAAACATCCTGGATGAAACCTTCGGAGGGATGCGCGTGGTGAAAGCATTCAATGCCCGGAATTTTATTATCCGGAAGATGGAAGAGGAGAGCACTTATTATCGGAAAGTAAGCAAGTCGATGTCGTACAAAAATGAAATGGCTTCTCCCGTATCTGAAATATTGGGCGTGGTGATTATTGCCGGCATTATATTTTTTGGTGGCAACATGGTGCTAAGCGAAAACTCATCACTCCAGCCGGCGGTATTCCTTGGGTTCCTGGCAATCTTCTCCATGATCATCCAGCCGGCGAAAAATTTCTCAAATGGTATCACGGCGCTGCAAAAGGGAACTGTTTCCGCCAAGCGGATTTTCACGGTGATCGACACGAAGCCGTTGATTGAAAATAAGCCAAATGCCGTACCACTTCAACGCTTTGAGAAAAACATAGAATTCAAAAATGTAAGCTTTGCGTACGACACCGAGTTTGTATTGCGGAACATCAACCTGGTAGTTGAAAAAGGAAAGACCATCGCACTCATTGGCCCATCGGGTGGTGGTAAATCGACGTTGGTAGATCTGGTGGCACGGTTTTATGACCCTACGGAAGGAGCCGTACTTGTTGACGGCGTTTCACTGCTTGATTATAACATTGAATCCTTGCGAAAGCACATGGGGATCGTCACCCAGGAATCTATTTTGTTCAATGATACTATCTTTAATAACATTGCCTTTGGTATGCCGGATGTCAGCCAGGAAGCTGTGATACACGCTGCAAAAATTGCCAACGCGCATGACTTCATCTTGCAAACAGAGCTTGCTTATCAAACGCTGATTGGCGAGCGCGGCTCGAAACTCTCCGGTGGCCAACGACAGCGGATCAGCATTGCCCGGGCTGTACTCAAAAACCCTCCTATCCTGATTTTGGATGAAGCTACCTCCGCACTTGACTCAGAGTCTGAAAAGCTTGTTCAGGAAGCCTTATTTAACCTGATGAAGAACCGGACCTCCCTTGTCATTGCGCACCGCCTAAGCACCATCCAGCACGCTGACGAAATTATTGTGATACAGGATGGCAGGATTTCCGAACTAGGCAGTCATGATCAACTCCTCCAACAAAGGGGACTTTACTGGAAATTGAGTACCATTCAAAAAAATTAGCGGGGATACCCATGTACTTTTTCTTGCACTTCTTATGATCTTCATTTAAAGGAATTAGACTAATTTTGAAAGCAATTTTACGGAATGAATCGAAAACGCCTGCTGCTTTATCTGATTTTCGTGGTTTACCAGTTTTGTGCATTTATTTTCACCGTAATGGTTGATGGGCATCTGGATTTATTAGGCCTTTTGAAATTCATTCCGTGGTTTAAATACATAACTTTTCTTGGGGTAGCCCTCATCATAACTGATTTTGTGTGGTTCTGGATCGATCGCCGCGCCACCCGGAAGCGCGAGCAAGAGCTCATCCAGGAGAACAATGTGTTGAAAGCAAAGATTTATGACTTACAGGAGTCGAAAGGCGCCGGCCCCGCCAAGGAAATTTGAATTAAGGGAACGCAATATCAGTCCCGTAGGGGCCAAATATTGGATAGAAATTTCGAGCTAATCAATATCAAAGTCCCGTAGGGACGAAATATCAACACCAGATTAATTATTTAGGGGCACGAGTGATGAATTATCAATCCATAATCGCAGAGGAATTACGTCAGGCATCTGATGTTTTGTCTGCTTTTCTGAAGAACCCCGCTTCGCTTGCAAAAATTGAAGAAGCGGCTACGCTGATATCGGCATCCCTTCGTTCCGGGGGCAAGATTATTTCCTGTGGCAACGGCGGCTCCCATTGTGATGCCATGCACTTCGCTGAAGAACTCACCGGTAAATACCGGGAAGCACGGAAAGCCCTACCCGCCATCTGCATCTCCGACCCGAGCCATATTTCCTGTGTAGGAAATGATTATGGATATGAATTTATTTTTTCCCGATACCTCGAAGCGCTTGGAAACAAGGGCGATGTGCTCCTGGCCATCAGCACCAGCGGCAATTCACCAAACATACTTCAGGCTGTGAAGACGGCGAAAGAAAAAGGAATGAAAGTGGTGGCCCTTACCGGGAATGAAGGTGGCAAG
>JANYKP010000163.1 GCA_025358195.1 Cyclobacteriaceae bacterium | reverse complement strand
GCCAAAAGCGGTAAAAGTTGCATATTTGCACCCTTAAATTTCATGTGTGAATGAGTGAAGTAAAGATTACCCTGCCCGACGGCTCCTCCAGGAATTATCCTACTGGTGTAACGGGAATGGACATTGCGAAAAGCATCAGTGAAGGGCTGGCACGTGTGGCACTTTCGATCGAAGTCGGGGGTGAGATTTGGGACCTTAGCAGGTCGATCAATAAAGATGCGTCCGTCAGGATTTTTACCTGGAATGATAAAGGAGGTAAGTATACATTTTGGCACTCTTCCGCTCACGTTTTTGCGGAAGCCTTGGAGGCCCTGTACCCGGGTGTTAAGTTTGGAATAGGCCCACCGATCGAAAATGGTTTTTACTACGACGTTGACTTAGGTGACAAAGAATTTGGTGAAGACGATTTGGTAAAAGTAGAAGCCAAGATGGTGGAGTTGGCAAGGAAAAACTCCGTGTTCGTTCGTAAAGACGTTTCGAAGGCAACGGCACTGGATTTTTTTACGAAAAAAGGTGACCCCTACAAAGTAGAATTGTTACAGGATCTTGCCGATGGCTCGATTACATTTTATGAGCAAGGTAATTTTACCGATCTCTGTCGCGGGCCACATATTCCCAACACGGGTTTTATTAAAGCGGTTAAGCTTTTGAATGTTGCCGGTGCTTACTGGCGCGGTGATGAGAAGAACAAAATGCTCACACGCGTTTATGGAATTACTTTTCCAAAGCAGAAAGAGCTGGAGGAATATCTCCACATGCTGGAAGAAGCGAAAAAGCGGGATCATCGGAAGTTAGGAAAGGAACTTGAACTATTTGCCTTTTCAGAGAAGGTGGGGATGGGATTGCCATTGTGGTTGCCGAAAGGAACGGTGCTTCGCGAACGATTGGAGCAATTCATGCGCAAAGCTCAGATCAAGGCTGGTTATGATCCGGTCGTGACTCCTCATATCGGTAGCAAAGCGCTCTACGTTACATCCGGCCATTACGAGAAGTATGGAAAAGATTCCTTCCAACCAATCCATACCCCCGATGAAGGAGAGGAGTTCCTACTTAAACCGATGAACTGTCCGCACCATTGCGAAATCTATAAAGTGAAGCCGCGGTCGTACAAGGATTTGCCGATAAGGCTTGCTGAGTTCGGAACAGTGTATCGGTACGAACAAAGCGGCGAGCTACACGGATTAACCCGTGTTCGTGGCTTTACCCAAGACGATGCTCACATATTCTGCCGTCCCGATCAGGTGAAAGAAGAATTCGTAAAAGTGATCGACCTCGTGCTGCACGTATTCAATTCATTGGGTTTTGAAAATTATACGGCCCAGGTTTCTCTGCGAGACCCCACTGATAAGAAAAAGTATATAGGCGAGGATGCACTGTGGGATCGGGCAGAACGGGAAATCCAGGAGGCCGCTGATGAGCGAAATCTCAAAACGGTTGCCGTAAAGGGCGAGGCAGCCTTCTATGGACCAAAACTCGACTTCATGGTCAAGGATGCCCTTGGCAGGAATTGGCAGCTTGGAACCATTCAGGTAGACTACCAATTGCCGGAGCGGTTTGAGCTGGAGTATGTAGGTTCTGACAATCAAAAACATAGGCCTGTCATGATCCATCGAGCTCCTTTTGGATCCCTTGAGCGGTTCATTGCTGTACTCATTGAACATTGTGCGGGCAACTTCCCTATTTGGCTGTCGCCTGAGCAGGTGGCTGTGCTTCCGATTTCTGAGCGATTTAACCAATACGCCGAGCAAGTGATACAGGAGTTAAAGAATCAGGATATCCGTGGTTATTTGGATGATCGTGATGAGAAGATAGGTCGTAAGATCCGGGATGCCGAGGTGAAGAAAGTGCCGTATATGCTGATTGTAGGAGAGAAGGAGGCGACCGAAAATCGGGTTGCTGTACGAAAGCATGGGGCCGGAGATCAGGGATCGGTAGGCCTTGATGATTTTGTAAAGCAGTTCTTAAAGGAGTTTTCGATGCCCGCATGATCGAAAATCAGGAAAAATTTCAAGGTTTTACAGGTGGAAAAATTGAAAATATGGTGATATTTGCGCCCTGTTTATAAAAAAGCAGGCTTATCTGATGTTAAACATAAACCCAACGAGTGGCATTTATACCTGGCAGTAATCGTCCGCGCCCTTATAGCAGGGGCTTTCGTCCGAGAGTAGTAGAAGAACCTTATCGCGTAAATGAGCGCATTACCGCAGCGCGGGTAAGGGTTGTCGGTGAAAACATCAAAGTTGATGTGTACCCCATTCAGGTAGCTATCAAATTGGCACAAGATCAGGGGCTGGATTTAGTGGAGATATCCCCCAATGCCGACCCACCCGTTTGCAAGGTCATTGATTACTCCAAGTTTAAGTACGAGCAGAAGAAGAAGCAGAAGGAGATTAAGTCGAATGCCCAGAAAACGGTAGTGAAAGAAATTCGCTTCGGGCCTAATACGGATGAGCATGATTTTAATTTCAAGGTGAAGCATGCCGTCAATTTTCTAAAGGAGGGTGCAAAGGTTAAATCCTATGTTCACTTTGCCGGAAGATCAATCGTGTACAAAGAACGTGGCGAAATACTATTGTTAAAATTCGCGCAGTCGCTGGAAGAAATTGGGAAAGTGGAGCAAATGCCAAAGTTAGAAGGTAAGAGAATGTACATGATGGTAGCCCCGAAGCCGGGTATCGGAAAGAAATAGTCAGAACTTTTAGATTTATAGATATACGACAATGCCGAAATTAAAAACGAAGTCAGGAGCGAAGAAGCGCTTCAAAGTAACGGGGAGCGGTAAGATCAAGCGCAAGCATGCTTACAAAAGACATATCCTGACTAAAAAAGGAACAAAGCAGAAAAGAAGACTTAGCCACGCAACCATCGTCAAAAAAGCAGACGAAGGAAATGTAAGGCCGATGCTTCCGTATGCGCTGTAACCCCGATACGTCGGGGAGGTTTTTCAAATGTTTAACCCGGTGTATGGCTTAAAGATCCTGTCCTGATAAAGGAAACAGGGCGCCAACAACCAAAAAATTTTAACAACATGCCACGTTCAGTAAACCACGTAGCATCCCGCGCCAAGCGCAAGAGGGTGCTCAAACTTGCCAAAGGTTTCTTTGGTAGAAAGAAAAATGTATGGACCGTAGCCAAAAATGCGGTCGAAAAAGGGCTGGTGTATGCCTACCGCGATCGCAAAGCCAAGAAGCGCGACTTCCGAGGCCTTTGGATCCAGCGTATCAATGCAGGTGCCAGATTACACGATATGTCTTATTCGGAGTTAATGGGGAAACTGAAAAAAGCCGGTATCGATTTGAACAGGAAAGTTCTCGCCGACCTGGCGATGAATCACCCAGCCGCATTCGCCGAAGTAGTGCATAAAGTGAAATAAACTTAGCAGGGGCGCAAGCCCCTTTTTAATTGGGATATTTCCATGGGTTGAATTAACGATCTATGACACGCTCAAAAAAAATCTTTGTCGGATTGGCCGTGTTATTTTTCGCGTCCCTTTTTGCGCTCGTCTA
>JANYKP010000160.1 GCA_025358195.1 Cyclobacteriaceae bacterium | reverse complement strand
GGTGCCTCTAAGGCGACCTCGTCCGGATTGAACTCATCCACCAATCCCAGTACCCGTTCAAAAATTTTCTTTAGCCTCAGCTCATGTGTTTCATATTTACTTAACTGGATCACCCCAAATTGAAGAATGATCATCTTGCTTCCGCGAATCTGAATGACACCATAGCCCATAATATTGGTGCCGGGGTCGAGGCCCAGGATGATCCGCTCTTTTGCAGAACGGTTTTCTTTTGCTGGTTTTTTTTCAACTTTGCCCACGCCCTAAATTACAGACATCTTTTTCAATGGCCGTACTTTTCATTCTTATTTTAAGTTTATACTGCCTGCTCTTGCTGGTATTCCTTTTAGGTTGGATTATGATCCGCCGACAATCAATGCCCGTAATAGGAACCTTAACACCCGGCATTTCAGTCGTGGTGGCGGTGAGAAACGAGGAAGAAAACATACAAACCCTCCTACACGACCTTTCTGCCATTGTTTATCCTGCCGGAAAATTTGAGGTGATCATCGTCAATGATCATTCAATCGATGCCACTACTGAAAAGGTAAAAGCACGGATTGGTAATCTCTCGACGGCCAGGCTTTTAGATCTTCCGGAAGGGAGGGAGGGTAAAAAGGAAGCGTTGCGTTTTGGAATAGAAGCAGCACAATTTGAAATAATCGCCACCACCGATGCAGACTGTCAATTTTCCAAGAACTGGCTTACCTGTCTCTCTCTTTATTTTGAACAGGATGAAACGAAAATGCTCGTAGGAGCGGTGAAACTCATCGCGGCCCCATCATTCTTCTCCCGCTTGCAGGTGACGGAATTTGCCAGTCTTGTCGGATCGACCGCCGCTGCTATTGGGTTGAGGCATCCGATCATGTGCAATGGGGCCAATCTTGCCTTTCTGAAAAGTGCATTCAATGAAGTACAGGGATATGATGGTAATCTCCAGATCGCATCCGGTGATGATGAATTTTTAATGCGAAAGATAAATCGACGATATCCGGGAGGCATTAAGTTTCTGAATTATTATGAAGCAGTTGTCAGCTCACAAGCACAAAAATCCATTCAGGATTTCATCCATCAGCGTCTACGCTGGGCAGGCAAATGGAAGCACAATACTGATTCAATGACGCAACTTCTGGCGGTTTTTATTTTTACTTCGCACATTGCATTTGCCGGGCTTGTCATTAGAAACTTCTTCTGGCCGGATATAACCCTTGCGCTAGTAATCGCTAAACTTTTTTTGGAAGGCGTATTTATATTTTGGGTGGGCCGTTTTCTTGATCGCAGATTTGATATCCTCGCTTTTCTCACTCTTCAAATTATTTATCCGGTTTATGTCATCACGATTGGGGTGTTTTCACTTTTCTCGCCCTATCGTTGGAAGAACAGAAATTATAAATGACGTAGTCGCGGGCAAGGGCAATTTTCTTCTAATTTTACCGTTAAGGGAAATCAAATGAATGAAGTCGAATTACAGAGACAACTAGATCGTAAGGAGCTGGAACTGAACGCTCTGCTGGAGATCACGCAGGCGATCAACAGTAACGTGCCGGAGGAGTCCCTTTACAAGATGTTTAATTTTACGCTCCGCTCGAATCTTCAAATCAGAAAGTTGGCGCTTTATGTTTTTGATGAACGATGGAAATGCCAGGTAAATTTTGGCACCAAGACCAATTTTCTAAAACTTCAACTGGATGACCGTTTTCACCTTATCAAGCAGCCGCACAAAATGACGGAGTTTGATGCAGAATGCGAATTCCATGAATTTGATCAGGTGATTCCAGTAGCACATCAGGACGATACCCTGGCGGTGGTCTTTATTGGCGGATTGGAATCGAACAAACTCAATCATTATGAAGACAGTATTCGGTTTATCCAGGCCCTCAGCAACATCATCATTGTTGCAATAGAAAATAAGAAGTTCGCCCGTAAGCAGTTAGAACAAGAGGCGTTTCGTAAAGAGCTTGAGATTGCCAGCGATGTGCAGCAGTTCTTATTCCCTGATAAACTTCCTAATACGGACCGCCTTAAAATGGTGGCGAGTTATCTCCCGCACGACATGGTGGGTGGGGATTATTATGATTACATACCGATCAACAAAAATCAGTTTCTGCTTTGCGTGGCCGATGTTAGTGGCAAGGGGATCGGGGCCGCGTTGATGATGTCCAATTTCCAGGCGTCACTGCGAACATTGTTGCGGCAAATGGCCAACCTCTCTGAAATTGTAGAAGCACTCAACTACCAGGTGCTCGAAAACACAAAAGGAGAGAAGTTTATTACCTTCTTTGGTGCGATTTATGATCTTAATCTTAAAACGTTGGTATATGTCAATGCCGGACATAACCCGCCTTTACTCTATGACAAAAAGAATGGCATTCGCTTGCTCGAAGACGGCTGTACCGTACTGGGGGCGATGCATCCCTTGCCATTCCTGAAAGAAGGCTTTGTCACCGACCTCGATGATTTTCTACTCTTTTGCTACACGGATGGCCTTACAGAAACGATCAATGAAAAAGGGGAGGAGTATGGCCAGTCATCTCTCTTTAAGTATTTTGAAGAAAACCATCATAAGGATTTGAATACCATCCATCAGGATATCATTGTAAACCTGGATGGATTTAAAGGAAGAAACAGTTACCGCGACGACATCACGATGCTTTCCTGCAGAGTGCAATGATTACAGAGTACAAATTCCGGATTTCTTAATTTTGAACCCCGAACCTTGAACCTTGAACTTTAAACTTTGAACCTTGAACCTATAATCTTGACCATCTTCCGCGCTCCATTTTTTCTTCCCTGGCTTTATCCCCAACTCACCTGGCGGACGGAAACATCTGCCAAAGATCTTTACCTGACCTTTGATGATGGACCTGTATCGGGGCCTAC
>JANYKP010000148.1 GCA_025358195.1 Cyclobacteriaceae bacterium | reverse complement strand
GTCTGGTACGGTGGCCATCGAGGCTGTGTTGATGGCCACCCACCGCAGTCCGGGACTTTATCGTTCCAACTATTCCTTCATGCACCTCAAGGGTTATGAAAAGGCGATGTACACCGCTGAATACAAGAAACTTGAAGATCAGATAATAGAGGTGCCGGGATTGAAAGTGATTGCTACTGATATCAGCGAGGATGCTATTTATATCTCCAAAATAAATGCGGCCGAAGCAGGGGTGGAGAAGCTGATACAATTCTCCGTTTGTGATTTTGAAGCAACGGAACTTCCCCCCGCACCCGGTGTGGTGTATTTCAATCCTGAATATGGCGAACGCCTCGGTGAGATCACCGAATTGGAAAGCACGTACGGCCGCATCGGAGATTTTATGAAAAAGAAATGTGGTGGCTACACCGGATATGTGTTCACCGGCAATCTCGACCTGGCAAAAAAGATAGGCCTGCGTGCTAGCCGGAGAATAGAATTCTATACCAGTAAAATTGACTGCCGGCTGCTGGAGTATGAGTTGTATGCGGGGAGCAGGAGGGAGGAGCGGGTAAGGCCCGAGCCTAATGGTTAAATGCTGGTAAGGCACCTTTCGGCGAAAATCTAGATCAGTTACTTTTTCAGGTTCAAATATTAACTGGTCAGTGCTAATGTAAGGTATGTTAGGTATCCGACTTGAACGTTGACCATTGGCAATGACCAATTGAATCAAAGAATCATGACATTCACGATAATCAAAAAAATCACAGTTCCGACAATTTACACTCCAGCTTGAACCCTACCCCGTGATAATTAACAATCTCCACAGAAGGATCCTCTTTCAAGTACTTGCGCAATTTTGAAATAAAGACATCCAGGCTCCTGCCGAGAAAATAATCATCATCGCCCCACACGGATTTCAAAATATCTTCCCGCTTTAGCACCCGGTCTTTATTCATGCACAACAACTTTAATACATCCGCTTCTTTTTGTGTAAGGATTTTCGCGTCGGTTGTGCGTCGCAAGGTGAGGTTGCGACAATCAAATGTATACTGGCCCAGTGAAAAAATTTCCTCGGTGGCGTTTTTTCCGTTTGACCTTCTTAAAAAAACTTCAATGCGAAGGCACAGCTCTTCCATGCTGAAAGGTTTGACAATATAATCATCACCGCCCGCTGTGAACCCGGCAATTTTATCTTCGAGCATGGACTTTGCTGTGACAAACAGTATGGGTATGTGTTGGTTTTTCTTTCGGATACTTTGTGCCAATGAGAAACCATCCTTCTTCGGCATCATCACATCAAAAATGTAAAGATCAAACGACTGTTGAAGAAACGTCTCGTGTCCAGCTTCACCATCAACGCAGAGGGTGACGTCATAACCTTTCATGGCCAGGTTGTCTTTTATCACAAACCCGAGCCCGGGGTCGTCCTCCACGAGAAGTATTTTTGCATGCATGCTTTGTCGTATAAAGGTAAGATTCTTTAGGGGCGCATTTCAAATTGCCACGGCCTTAAGGCCGTGGCAATTTGGGAAAGTAAAGGGTGAAGATACTTCCCTTCCCAGGTACACTTTCCAGCGAGATTCTTCCTCCGTGTTTCTCCGCGATCAACTTCACATAATGTAAGCCCAGTCCAAAGCCCTTCACATCGTGAACATTGCCAGTTGGAACGCGATAGAATTTATGGAAAACCTTTTTTTGCTGCTCCCGCGTTATACCAATGCCATTGTCTGAAACGGAAAATCGCAAGTAACCGTTGAGATCCTGGGTGGTAATTGTAATCTTGGGTTGCCCCTGATTGTACTTAAGGGCATTGTCCAGGAGGTTATAGATCACATTGGTAAAATGCAGTTTATCAAGACTAAGAAAAGAGCTCGGGGCCTCTAATTTAAGAAGTACGTTTCCCTGTTTGGATTCAATCGCAAGGGAATTATTTTTCACCACCTCCCGAATTAGTTCATGGATATCACATTCCTCTTTCTTGAGGCCAAGATCTTCATTGTCGAGCTGCGCCATTTGTAACACACGCTCCACTTGTTGTTTGAGACGTTGATTTTCATTTTGGATGATGGTTGCATAGTTGAGTAGCCGCTCCGGTGTATGAACAATGGAAGGATTTTTTAGAACTTCCGTAGAAATGGCGATCGTTGAGATGGGTGTCTTGAACTCGTGGGTCATGTTATTGATAAAATCTTTCTGGACTTCGGAAAGACGACGCTGCTTGAGAATTACGAAGAGTGTATAAACGAAAAAGAAAATCACTATCAACATGACGGCCGAAGAAAATCCCCAGATTCCCATCTGGCTCAAAATGTTTGCTTCCAAAAGCGGGAACTGAACGGCAAAGTAGTAGCCGTCGTTATTGAGTTTGGGCGTTTCAGGAAAACTGGTTCCGATAGTCACCGGCATTAGGTTCGTCTTTTGGGGTGAAATATAATTGCCCCCAACCATGCACTTGTCAACGCAATTATAAATCCCATATTCAAAATCGGTTATTTTGTGCTTGTCAAATTCTGTGACCAGCAGGAATTCGAGCACACTGGCATCGATGGGTCCGTTCACGAGGACAATAAAATAATTTGTCGATACCTGCGTTATAATATTGCTGGTCGGTGTGGCCGACTTATTGATTTCGAAAATCTTTTGGGCTACGTTGTTCAGCGATGTATTGACATCGCGATAAAACTGGTTTTCGCGCAGATCAAATGCTTTTCGTACCCAGTAAATTTGGGTAAATGTGATCCCTGCAATGCTGATGGCTGCAAGGACAATCACAATGCGTAACGTGGTCCGGCTCACCTTACAAAGGTAATTCGTATTGATACCTGCCAGTTAAGGATTAACAAGTCGTTAACATCATTTTAGTTTAACTTAAAAACCCACCTTCTTTGAAGGTGGTAATGTTTTGATGCTTTGCCTCCACAATTTGTATTTTATGTGTGTTAGGTGAGGGCTGGCATGTGTGAAAAAGACCCTTTGGGTCTTGGGTGTAAATCCACCT
>JANYKP010000075.1 GCA_025358195.1 Cyclobacteriaceae bacterium | reverse complement strand
CCATCAACCGGAGTGCTTTATTGATATCAACGTCGGCTACCGCGTTACCTTTTATAAATCGTTTCACCGTTTCATCCGTGCGCTTCAGTATGACCTTGACGTATTCGTTTCGGGCTTCCCACGGGTCGCGAAAAAGTTTTGTTCCCTCCCGTTCAAAAATCTCTGCCAGCGTATCCCGCAACCAATCCAACGATTCCCGAAGTGGTCTCCGCCAGGTTTGTGTATAGCCAGGCTTACCGGAATTACAGCCACAATTACTTCTCCATCGCTCAATGCCATGCACACAACTCCACGAACTGTTTTCAATAATCTGAGCTTCGTGGTCAGGAGGAAATTTGGCTGCAAAGGCTGCATAGTTGGTCAGATTGGCATCCTTGTTTTTCTCAATGTGATCCAGGCAAAACGCGAGTGCCATGTCGCCATGCTTGTGATGGTGGCCATACGTCTCGCCGTCGGTTGCAATGTTTACCAATTGAGGTGAGCCATCATTTTTGTCAAACGAGTCTAATAGCCGCTCAGCAAATTGCTTTCCATCATAAAGTAATCCATTGAATGCTACTCCTTGTGCAATGTTGCCCTCATAGAAAAATACGATGATACTTTTACCGGAAGGCAGGTTGCAGCGATAGGCTTTCCGGGTGTCGATGGTTTGATCATTGACCACACTCCATTCGGCTGCTCCTACTTTGCGCGTCATTTTTGCTTGTCGCGGGGCCAAAACCGTAAACACAATCTCTTGCTCGGCAAGAATTTCAAGCGACTCCGTATCGACGGCTGATTCTGCAAGCCACATCCCTTCCGGCTTCCGTTTAAATCTCCTCTCAAAATCGCGGATACCCCAGATCACCTGCGTCTCCTTGTCGCGACGGTTGGCTAGCGGAAGGATCATGTGATTATACACTTGAGCGACCGCCGATCCGTGGCCATCAAATTTTTCTATGCTTTCCCGGTCTGCTTCCAGCACGGCTTTGTACGTCTCCTTGTCATACAATTCCATCCAGGACAAGAGTGTCGGACCAAAATTGAAACTAATGCGCGAGTAATTGTTGCTAATGTTTTTGATGATGCCTCCGACTTTGTCAAGAATACGGGAAGCTGTGTTTGGCGCATAACATTCGGCGCTGATGCGTTCGTTCCAATCATGGTACGGATGGGCACTGTCCTGAATTTCAATTACCTCCAGCCACGCATTTTCGCGCGGAGGCTGGTAAAAATGTCCGTGGATGCAGATGTATTTATTTGACGACAAATGGATTTCTATTTACTAATTGGGTGACAACGTTTAACTGCCAATTTCAAATTCCTTGACTTCTTCATGAAGTTTCAAAACAGTAACGGCCAGTGGCGGCAATGTAAGGGTTACCGAATAATCTTTACCATGATATTTTACAGGCGATGTGTTCATCAGGGCTTGATTTAGCAATCCGCTTCCACTGTATTTGTTGCTGTCCGAGTTAAAAATCTCCTTCCAGGATCCACGCGTTGGCACGCCTACGCGGTACAGGTGGCGAGGCTGGGGAGTAAAATTGCAAATCACCACTAATGAATCCTCCGGCTGCAAACTCTTTCTCATAAAAACGATTACACTGTTTTCCCGGTCTCCGTAGTCAACCCATTCAAACCCTTTTTGTTCAAATGCGTATTGATAAAGTGCCGGTTCCGAGACGTAAAGGTGGTTCAGATCCTGGACCACGCGCATGACTCCCTTATGAAAATCGTACCCGGTCAAGTGCCAGTCGAGACTGCGGTCGTGACCCCACTCGGCGGTTTGTCCAAACTCCGCGCCCATGAAAAGTAACTTGGTACCAGGATGAGCAAACATATAGCCAAATAGCAATCGCAGATTAGCAAACCGTGTCCACTCATCGCCAGGCATGCGCCCGATCAGCGAGCCTTTACCATGCACAACTTCATCATGAGAAAGCGGAAGCATGAAGTTTTCCGTAAACGCATACATAATGCTGAACGTAATATCATTCTGGTGATATTTGCGGTGTACCGGGTCATTTTTGAAATAGCTAAGTGTGTCATGCATCCACCCCATCATCCATTTCTGTCCGAAGCCCAGTCCTCCCAGGTACGTTGGTTTTGAAACACCCGGCCAGGCGGTAGACTCTTCGGCAATGGTAACGACATCGGGGAAGGTGCCATATACTGTTTCATTAAACTCTTTCAGGAATACGATCGCTTCAATATTTTCATTGCCGCCATATTCATTGGGTATCCACTCTCCTGCCTTGCGTGAATAATCCAAATAAAGCATGGAAGCAACAGCATCAACACGCAAGCCATCGATATGGAATTTTTCAAGCCAGAACAAGGCGTTGCTGATTAAAAATGAACGAACTTCGGGCCTGCCATAGTTATAAATGTAGCTGCTCCAATCCGGATGAAAT
>JANYKP010000046.1 GCA_025358195.1 Cyclobacteriaceae bacterium | reverse complement strand
GGTGGGGATTTGTATCTGGACAAATGTAGTGTACAAATTGCCGTTCAAGCTAAGCTTCCTTCAATTGCACAAATTCACCGGCTACACCGCTGCGATCACGATTCTCCTTCATATCGTTTTGATACCGCTCGATCCGAAGTCCAGCTTTACCTGGACAGACTTGCTTCTGCCGGCATGGACCCGGCACCAGCCGCTGGCCAACACGTTTGGCTCGGTTGCCTTCTACCTGATCGGCGTTGTTGTTGTGAGTTCCTACTTTAAGGAGAACATGCGGCTTCCGGTGTGGAGGGCATTACATTACATCTCCTACTTTGCAGCGGTACCCTTGATTCTTCACAGCATTATGACGGATCCAAAACTCGAAGACCGGCCGATCGACTGGTTCGATGCAGAAAAAGTTTTTGTGGAGTTGTGTTGTCTGACGATCGTCGTGTTAATCATCTACCGGTACCTCTTGGTGAAGAAAAAAATATAACTGCTACTTCCGCTTAATTGCCAACAAAGGAATTGTTCCTAGATACGCCAGCGTACGCGTTACACTTTTTGCAAATAACTTTTCGATGAGGCTTAAATGATGCGTGAATGTAGTAAGGAGATCAGCTTTGGTTTCCTGAATGTACGTGTCGATTGCCGCCGGGATATCCTCATCGAGAATCAATTTGAAATCAAGTTTTGTATAGTTTGCTTTCCTGATAATTTCCTCCACAGAATTCTTGGATGCCTCCACCTTCTTATCCATGACAGGCACCACGTGGATCATGTGGACATGCGAACCGTATATTTTTGCAAACTCCAGGATAATGTCCAGTTCCTTCTGTACATTTTTTAGATCAGAAGCGTATACAATGTGCTGCAGATTTTTATACTGGGCTAAAGCGGGTATCGTAAGGACCGGCACATCGCATTCATCAATTACTGAAACAGCTGTGCCGCCCAGCCTGGCTTTTTTCAATGCAGATGCTCCCCGCGAACCCATGACAATCATATTGGTCGGATTCTTATCAACAAACCGCTTTACCATTTCTGTCACCGTGTGGGAACGGATGGCCTTGAATTGCAGCTTATAGGTCCCCTTTACTTCACTGCGCAACTCCTGAACCAATAAGGCCCCTTCTTCCTCAGCGATTTTTGTCAATGACTTCTCAATTTGCTTCAGTCGCAAATTAGCTTTCGGCATTCCATCGATTCGCACAATATTGAGTATGGTAAATTCAGCTCCGAGTGGAGCTGCCATTTTCAGTGCAAATTTCATTGCCACTTTTGACAACGGCGAAAAATCAGTGAGAAGTACAAGTTTAGGAGCTGGCATGACACTTTTCTGTTTGATCAAAAATAGAGTATTCCCCTCCCAGGAGCAAAAAAACCCGTCATTGGACTATTTCTATTCAAATTCAATCTTACTTTGCGAATCAATTTCAAAAGACCCTCATGAAAGCCTGTTCTCTCCTTTTCATCTCAACGCTTGTTTTCTCAACCGTGTGCTGCTCTGCCCAACAAATTGATGTGAAAAAAATCCAGGAACATATAAAGGTTCTCTCAAGTGATTCGCTGGAGGGACGCGGCACCGGTACTGCAGGAGAGAAATTGGCGCTCACTTACCTACAAAACCAATTCAGACAAATAGGACTCGAGCCAAAAGGCGACAACAAATTATTCACGCAGAAATTCTCATTTAAGTCGGGTGTGCACGGAACCGGATCCGAAGGAACCGCTTATAACATTATCGGGTACCTCGACAACCAGGCAGCTAACACTATTATTGTTGGCGCCCACTACGATCACTTAGGATTGGGCCAGGAAAGTGGTTCGCTGGATGCCAATCCAAAAGGAAAAATCCACAATGGTGCAGACGATAATGCTTCGGGAACAGCCGGCGTGATCGAACTTGCCCGTTATTTTCAAACCAACAAAGTCAAAGAAAAAAATAATTTACTCTTCATCTGCTTTTCAGGGGAAGAGTTAGGCCTCTATGGTTCAAAATATTTTACAGATAACTCGAGCATCGACTTGATTAAAACAGGCTTTATGATCAACATGGACATGATCGGGAGGCTCGATGAAAAAAACGGGTTGCAAGTGAGTGGGTCGGGCACCGCTGCTGTATGGGAGTCTGCGTTAAAAAAACTCAGTACACTGGAAGTACCAATCAAAACCGACTCTTCGGGAATGGGTCCTTCCGACCACACTTCATTTTACCTGAAAAATATTCCTGTACTGCATTTCTTCACGGGTTCGCACAGTGATTATCACAAGCCTACCGATGATTGGGAAAAAATTAATTACGATGGAGAAGTAAAAGTTTTAAACATCATCATAAAACTGATCGAAGCCGTTGACAACGAACCGAAACTTGCTTTTCTCACTACGAAAAATAAATCCATGGGTTCTGCCCGCGCCTTTAAAGTCACACTGGGGGTAATGCCAAGCTACACCTCCAGCGAAGCGGGATTGAAAGTTGATGGTGTAAGCGAAGGCAAGCCCGCTTCGAAAGCCGGTATCCTCACTGGCGACCTGATCATCCAGATCGGCGAATATCCCATCAAAGACATCCAGACCTATATGGAAGTATTAGGAAAATTTGAAAAGGGACAAACGGTGCCGGTGAAAGTGAAACGGAATGGAGAAGATGTGACGGTGAGTCTGACCTTCTAAGTTGGTGGCCGGGTCCAGCACCCAGTACCCGAGGAAATCCATGATTTCGATCGTCATAAGTTGAGATATTTATTCCCATAATGGGGATAAATGACCCCATAATGGGATAATCATATCCCTATAGATATCAGCCTCTGAATATTCCTTTGTACAAAAAGTCACCTCTCCGTCCTGTTTTGATGGTATTCAAGCAGAAGGAGTAAATCCCGTCCAACTTGGACTACAAATTGCGAAAGAGTATAGATCATTTTTTCCCTATCGTCAGACGAATTCAAAACCCAGGAACCCATCGTCAAATATGAGCAATCGCACCAAAAAGGGCTTATCTGCATTAGACAACAGAACCCTAAAAAAAACACTGACCGGTATCACCGGCCTGGATGAGATTACCGAAGGAGGATTGCCCGCCGGCCGGCCAACACTGGTGTGTGGCGGTACAGGCTGTGGTAAAACCCTATTATCGTTGGAATTCCTGGTGAAGGGTGCTACCCTCTATAATGAGCCTGGCGTGTTCATGGCATTTGAAGAGAAAGCAGCCGAGCTGACCACCAATGTTGCATCGCTTGGATTTGATCTGGAGAAGCTCCAAAAGAGCAAAATGATCAAACTTGATTATGTCCATATAGATCGCAGTGAGGTTGAAGAAACCGGGGAGTATGATCTTGGCGGACTGTTCATCCGGTTAGGTCACGCCATCGACAGCATAGGAGCCAAACGGGTAGTGTTGGATACGATTGAAAACATTTTCTCCGGCCTGAATAATCAGGGAATTTTGCGCGCTGAAATACGCAGACTCTTTCAATGGCTGAAAGATAAAAAAGTGACAACCATCATTACCGGCGAACAAGGTAACGAAACACTTACGCGTCACGGACTTGAAGAATATGTATCGGATTGCGTGATCCTCCTGGATCACCGGATCAAAAACCAGATCAGTACAAGGATATTGCGGATTGTGAAGTACCGCGGATCCATTCATGGCACGAATGAGTATCCTTTCCTCATTGACGCCGATGGCATATCTGTATTACCTATAACATCGATACGGTTAGATAGTAAAGTTTCTTCGAAACGGGTCCCGACTGGAATCCGTGCGCTTGACACCATGCTGGGTGGTGAAGGCTTTTTCAGGGGCTCCAGTATCCTGGTATCCGGCACAGCAGGTACCGGCAAGACGAGCCTGGCTGCCTATTTTGTGAATGAAGCGTGTAACCGCGGGGAGCGATGTATCTTTTTTGCCTTCGAAGAATCGCCCTATCAAATTATACGCAACATGAAGTCCATCGGGATTGACATGGAAGATCACGTGAAAAATGGGCTTCTCCATTTTCATGCTTCGCGGCCCTACTTGTATGGTTTGGAAATGCAACTGGTGGAGATCCATAAAATAATTCAAAAAGTAAAGCCGACCACGATCGTTCTCGATCCCATCACCAACCTCGCAAACGCCGGGTCGGTAAGTGAAGTGAAGTCGATGCTCATCCGTTTGATCGATTTCCTGCAGGGTAAAGGGGTCACCGTCATGTTCACAGCGCTCACACTCAGCACCGGTACCAGTGAACAAACAGACGAAGGAGTTTCTTCCATCGTGGATGCCTGGCTTTTGTTGCGCGACATTGAATCCAACGGTGAGCGGAACCGTGGAATTTATATAATGAAGTCCAGGGGAATGAGACACTCCAACCAGGTCAGGGAATTCCTTATCAGGGATACAGGATTGGACCTGGTTGACGTGTACCTCGGACCCGAAGGTGTTTTGTTTGGATCGGCACGGGAGACTCAACAATTGAGTGAAGCAGCCGTGGTGGCCGTCCGGACGAACGATTCATCAAGAAGGAACCGTGAGATTGGCAGAAAGCAGAAAGTGCTGGCCTCCAAGATCGAAACTTTACAAGAAGAGTTTGAGTCTGCAAAGGAGGAATTGAGCCGGGCATCCACCGAAGAAGAACTAAGAAAGGATATTTTTGAAAAGGACCGACAGACCATTTCTAAAAAACGAAGCGAAGCTAACAAACAGGTAAAGCCAGGAAATAAACGATAAAATGAAACAAGCAGGAGATAAATTTGTGCTGCAGCTTTATGTGGCAGGGAACACCCCCAAATCAACAGTTGCTCTTAAGAACCTGAACAAGTATTGCGAGCAGTATTTGAAAGGCCGTTATAAGATCGAAGTCATTGACCTGCTCCTGAAGCCCCAGTTGGCGGAAGGTGAACAGATCTTTGCCATCCCTACGTTGGTAAAAAAGGTGCCGAAGCCAATCATGAAAATAATTGGTGACCTCTCTAATGAGCAACGCGTGTTGGTAGGATTGAACATCACGCCGATCCAAAAGTAGATGCATATTCACCTGCGAAACTAAGTTGATAATTGAAAATGGAAAAAGCCATAAAACCCGAGTACATTCTGCGTTTGTTTGTCACGGGGGCTACTCCAAATTCAGTACGGGCGATTACTAATATAAAAAGTATTTGTGAAGAGCATGTTCGTGGAAAATATTTGCTGGAGATCATTGATTTGTATAGTCACCAGGAAATGGCTGAACTGCAGCAGGTAGTCGCGGTACCGATGCTGGTGAAGATCCGGCCACTTCCCTCACAAAAACTTATCGGGGATATGTCTGACAATAAAAAGGTGCTTGAAGCACTTGGATTAACCGTGTAAGGTGTATGAAGGGTAGTCTCGTGATTGAACTTGAAAAGCTCCAGAGGGAACTGAAGGAAGCGAACGAGACAATCGAAGCCATTCGTCGTGGCGAGGTTGACGCGCTTGTCATAAAAGGCGAGCATGGCAATGAGGTTTATACACTGGAGTCTGCTGATCATACGTACAGGGTGTTTCTTGAAAAAATGTCAGAAGGTGCCGTGACCTTGGACGAACGGGGCGGAATACAATACAGCAATTCGAGTTTCGCTTCCATGGTAAGTCGTAGACCTGCGTTGGTAGTGGCAGAATTATTCCAGAATTTCGTTGCCGAGAAGGATAGAAGCTATTTTACTCACTTGCTGGAACAAGGATGGAAAGAAGACGTCAAAGGTGAAGTTTTGTTGATCCGGGATGACGGTTATATTCCCGTGCAACTTTCCATTACCGCACTGAGGCTTGAGAAGGATTTTACATTAAGTATATTGATCAACGATCTTACCACACAAAAAGAGGCACAGGCACAATTAAAGGTAAAGAATGATCAACTGGCAGTAAGCAACCTGGCACTGGAACTCAGCAACTACGACTTACAGCAATTTGCTTCGGTGGCCTCGCATGATCTTCAGGAGCCCTTACGCAAGGTCCTTATCTTCGCAAACACGCTGAAAGATCAATTTGCTAGTGAGCTGTCGGATACACCAAAGACGTACATTGATAAGATACTCTCATCGGCATTACGGATGAAGGTGCTGATCATCGATATTTTGAACTATTCGGGTTTGTCGGAGAATAACAATAATTTCGAGTCGACCGATCTTAAAGTATTAGTCGGCGAATTGCTGGAGGACTTGGAAATGACGGTCAAAGAAAAGAAAGCAATCATCGTTGTGGATGATTTGCCTACCATACCTGTCATCCGGGGGCAAATGCGGCAGGTCTTTCAGAACCTGATCAGCAATGCGCTTAAGTTCACGCATAACGGTACAAGCCCTCGCATTGATATCAGTAATACCGATGAACTCGATGGCTTTTCCGGTGCGGAAGATTTTCCCGGCAAATTTTATCACATTCATGTCAAGGACAATGGTATTGGCTTTGATGAAAAATACTCGAAAAGCATTTTTAATCTGTTCGAGAAATTACATTCGAAGGATGATTATGAGGGTACTGGAATAGGCCTTGCGATTTGCAAAAAGATAATTGAAAAGCATCACGGACACATCACCGTGAAATCCAAACCAGGAACCGGATCTGAATTTATCATCAGCTTGCCCATGGAGCAGGTGTAGTAGCTACCCCTTCTTCTCCACCGCATGACCTCCAAACTCATTGCGCAAGGCAGCGACTACCTTGCCGGAAAATGTGTCCTCCTGCTGTGAACGGTAGCGCATCAACAGCGACATGGTGATCACGGGCACGGGTACACCCATCTCAAGGGCTGTTTCCACCGTCCATTTACCTTCACCCGACGAATGCATAATGCCTTTTATCGATTCAAGATTTTTGTCTTTCTCCAGAGCACGCTGTGTGAGCTCCAATAGCCAACTCCTTACAACGGACCCGTGGTTCCATACGTCAGCGATCGCCGCCAAATTCATAGTTGGATTATGCTTGTTCATAAGCTCAAAGCCCTCAGCAATCGACTGCATCATGCCGTACTCAATGCCATTGTGTATCATTTTTACAAAATGTCCGCTGCCACTCTTGCCACAATAAAGATAGCCTTGCTCAACGGAAATAGATTTTAATAACGGTTCGCAATAATCAAAGGCGTCTTTCCATCCTCCGATCATCAGGCATACACCGTGTAAGGCACCGTCCACACCGCCACTCGTTCCGCAATCCAGCAAGTGGACGCCCTGCTTTTCAAGGTCTTTTGCTCGTGTGATCGAATCTTTGTAAAAAGAATTTCCACCATCAATAACCACGTCGTCAGCATGGAGATAATTTTTGAGATTGATGAGGACAACATCGACTACCTGTCCGGCGGGCACCATCATCCATATGACCCTGCGACCTGTCAATGCTTGTGCAAGGTCGCTTATGGAGGAAACGGTCTTAATCCCTTCTCCCTGGATTCGTTCCATAGCTGCCTTGTTGGCGTCAAAAGCCACCACCGTGTGACCTTTCTTCTTCATGTTGAGGGCCAGGTTGCAACCCATTTTTCCAAGACCAATCAATCCAATTTGCATGTGATAAATTTAGTTGGTACCCGCCTTCAGTAGTGTCCAGTCAAAAATGAATTTCATACAAACTCATTTGGGCAAAGCCCCTTTTTATCTTGTCACAAGTAACCCCAACCTTAAGGTTGGGGTTACATAATTCCTCCAAAGTAGCCCCAACCTTAAGGTTGGGGGTTACATAATTCCTCCAACATATGGACTTTAGTCCAACCCGATACTCTCAACACTTGAAATTAAATCGTCATCGCATAAAATTAATCTTCAAACCCCGATAATCTTACTCAGAATCAATACACCCATTAGTCCGAGGATGGAAATTATCGTTTCCATTGTACTCCACGACAAAAAGGTTTGCTTGAGCGACAAATTAAAGTATTCTTTAAACATCCAGAAACCCGTGTCATTCACATGCGAGCATAGAAGACTTCCGGCACCTACACTCAGCACCATCAATTCGGGGTTTACATCCGGTCCCTGGGCCATGGTTGACACGATCCCTGCTGCTGTCAGACCCGCCACCGTTGCCGAACCGATTGATAAGCGAACCACTGCCGCTATCAGCCACGCCAAAACCAATGGAGACAATGACAACCGTGATGCCTGGAAGGCTACTTCTTTGGCTACACCGCTGTCTATCAAAACTTGTTTGAATCCACCACCGGCGGCAATCACCATCATGATCATGGCAATGGCGGAGACGGAGTCTTGCAAGAAAGTCATCATCTGCTTCATCGACATCCCCCTTCTCCAACCCAATAAATAACAAGCGAGAAGCAATGCCAGCAACAGGGCGAGTACCGGTTCACCAAGAAGATGAATGACCGAACTGTTCAACCCCAGGAAACTAGTGCCAACAGTAGCGAACGATATTAATAAGACTGGGAATACAGCCAGTCCAAAGCTAAGTCCGACAGAAGGAAGTTCATCAATTGTTGCGGTCAAGGGAACCGATTTAATCTCACCGGTTTTTATTTTCTTCATCAACCTGGCAAAGAACGGGCCCGCAATTACCGCAATTGGCAAGGCCAGCACGAAACCATACAACAGCGTCTTTCCCAGGTCTGCCTTAAAGATGGAAGCAATGGCTGTGGGCCCGGGATGAGGCGGAAGAAATCCATGGGTTACCGATAGCGATGCTGCCATTGGAATTGCAACCCACAGCAACGGAACCCGCGAGGTTTGCGCGACTGAAAAAACCAACGGAACAAGGATTACAAAACCCGCATTATAAAAAAGAGGAATGCCAACCACCAGCCCCGTGAGCATCATGGCCCACGGCAACCGCTCTTTGCCAAATTTTGAAACAAGTGTTTCACTAATCTGACGAGCAGCGCCGCTGATTTCAATCATTTTTCCAAACATGGCACCAAGCCCCAGCACCAAGGCGAGGCTTCCAAGCGTATCGCCCACACCTGTCTGAATGGATTTTACCACCAGGTCAGGCGCGAGACCAAGAGAAAGACCTGCCACGATCGAGACCGTCAGCAGTGCCAGCAGTGGATTTAATTTTAGCAAAATCAGCGCCAGCAGTAAGAGAATGCACCCGATGACGATGAGCAATGACATGCTTCCTAAACTTTTGTGATTTTATTGAGAAGATGGAAATCAACAGACAAGTGAGGATATAGGTTTTCGAACACTGCAAAATAGTGGCCATACGCCTCATGCGTGGTCTTATCCGGATAATATATTTTCTCAGTTGGAAATTTGAAATCGGTCTCAACGCCCAATGCCTTGAAACCCATCAATGCGGCCCCGAGTGCCGAAGCATCTTCTGTTCCCCGGACAGTGACTTCCTTTCCAAAAATATCTGCCACCATCTGTACCCACTGCGGGGACTTAATGAAGCCTCCGCTCGCCACTACTTTTTGATACGCACCCGAGTTCACTTCCACAATTTTGGCAATGGAGAAAAGGGCATACCCTATACCTTCCAAAATTGCCCGCATGAAATGTTCGATGGAATGTTTTTGACGAACCCCAAAAAATACGCCGGTCGATTCGGGGTCAAAGACAGGAGCTCGTTCACCAAGAAGGTAAGGAAGAAAAATCAAGCCATCTGAACCCGCCGGAATCGTTGCTGCCCGTTCGCCAAATAATTTTACGTCGACTTTTTCTTTTAGGAATTTTTCTGAAAACCATTGCACCAGGATCGCGCCATTATTCGTGGCACCCCCCGAAATAATAGTCTCCTCATCGAGGAGATAGTGGAAGGTTCTTCCCTGTGCATCCGGATAATTTTTCGTCACTTTCTTTCTCACCGCACCACTGGTGCCAATAGTAAGTGAAAGCGTCTGTTCATCCATCGCGCCACTTCCCAGGTTCGCAAGACAGCCGTCACTTGCTCCAATAATCCATTGAACAGTTGGAGCGAGGCCTACATCTTTCAAACGTTGTTTATCAAGGTTATTAAAAATCTTATAGACTGAACAAGGAATTGAAAGTTGCTGGGCTGAGACCCCGGCGGTCTCGAGCGCGGTAGTTGACCAGGATTTTGTGATGGTGTTGAACAATCCCGTGGCGGATGCAATGGAATGATCAATCGCAAACTCATGAAATAGCTTAACCCAGATGTATTCCTTAATGCCGATAAACCGGGTTGTCTTCCTGAAAAGTTCTTCTCGATTTTTTTTTAACCATAGAAGTTTGCACAAGGGAGACATCGAATGAATGGGTGTGCCGGTCTCCTCGTAAATTTTTTGCCCGACGGTGGATGCTATTTCGAGTGCCTCATTCTTACTTCGTAAATCGGCCCAAATGATCAGCGGTGTCAGAGCCTCCCCGTTCTCATCCACTGCCATAAGGCTGTGCATAGCACTACTGAAACAGACCCCCTCCACATTTCCCTTGACCTTACCAGCAGTATGCCGGATGATTTTTTCTACCGCATTAAAAATCTCTTGCGGGTCTTGTTCGCTAAAATCCGGCAGCGGATGGTGGGTGGGATAAAATTCGCGGGTGCTGGCCAGCACATCACCACGTTGACTGATAACCAAAGCTTTCGCACTGGTCGTGCCGATGTCTACAGACAGGATGTATTTCAAGTTTCAGGATTAGGGCCCTGAAAAATAAAGAAACCAATTGACTAATAAAATGAGGTTAGCGCTTTAAGAACTTGAACGAACTCTGCGAACGACCATCTTCTTTCAATGCCAGCAGGTAAACTCCCGCCGGAAGGTCTTTCACTCTTAGACGTATTTCGTGATCATCGACGATTTCACTTTCCACTTCCAAGGAATTACCGATGATATTATGCAGGGTAAGCTTAATGGTCTTCGCCAGAGGAGCCTCGAATTTAATACTCAGATAGTCGGTGGCCGGATTGGGGAAAATTTTCACCAGTTTTATCCCATCTCCACGATCAGGGGAAAATACTTCATGGCCTTGTCCCCACGCAATTTGGGTTATAAAGGCTATTATTACTGTAAATAATAGGGTTTTGAGGAGTCTCATTCTTTCCTATTTGAGGGCATTAATCATCGTTTAGATGCAAATTGTAAGCCAGAAGTTTAAAAAGTGGGGAATTTTGTTTCCGCATATTACCATCACGTGGAATTACTTTAAAGGTTGGGCTTTCGATACAAATACACCCGGACAGGTTAGTAGTCAGTATCTGAGGAAGGTGATGCGAGAAGAAAAATAGAACTGTCGCCTGGCAGTCTGATGGGTATAGGGACACCCTCGTTTAAAGTAAATTAATCCCTCGCTAATTCCTTAAAGGCATATGACAGAAAATCAACCAGGTCAGAGGCAATCAGTGAATTCGTCCCTTTTTCCATGGCCGCAAGGTCACCCGTTAAGCCGTGAAGATAAACTCCGAGAATTGCCGTTTTTTCTGCCGAATATTTTTGAGCGAGCAATGCCGTGAGAATTCCCGTCAGGACATCTCCGCTTCCACCGGTTGCCATCCCTGGGTTGCCTGTACTGTTGAAATACACTTCTCCTTTCGGGGTTGCAATGGATGTGTGAGCGCCTTTTAAGATTATTACGGCCTTGGTTTCCTTCGCTAGCTGAATCTGCTTTTCCAAGCGTTCAAAATCATCCTTCCACATTCCAACCAATCGTTCAAACTCTTTTGGATGTGGGGTGAGAATACTCCCTTCTGGAATTGTTTGCAACAGCTCCCTGTGAGAACTCAACATATTCAACGCATCCGCATCGATCACCAGTGGCTTGCCGGACTCCAGAATTTTTTTAAAACCATGGATGGTTTCTTTGGCAAATCCAAGGCCGGGGCCAATGCCAATCACATCAAAAGAATCCAAAGAGGGAGCGGCAGAAAAAATTTCATTATTGACGTCAACGGAGACCATGGCTTCCGGAACCGTGGATTGGAGAATGGCGTATCCTACTTTCGGAACATGAACCGTCAGCAAACCCACACCGGCGCGAAGGGAGGCACGAGCGGCCAGCACACAAGCTCCCATCTTTCCATAGCTGCCGGCAATCAGCAACGCCTTTCCATAATCGCCCTTGTGGGCAAATGTCGATCGTGGCTTTAGGATTTTCTTTACACCCTTTCTGGTGAGATAGTAATAGGATGTTTTGACTTCCCTGATAAATGATTTAAGTAATCCGATATCCACCACGTGCCATTCCCCTACATGCGAATGATTTTCCCCGAACAGGAAAGCAAGTTTCGGGAGATGAAAGGATACTGTGAAATCGGCGTTTACAATCGTTCCTGTTGAATGTCCGTCAGCAAAAAGACCGGATGGAATGTCGACGGCTATACGAACGGCCTTGCTTGAATTGATGGCCTGAATCGCTTGCGCATAAATTCCTTCCGCTGGACGCGAGAGGCCAGAACCAAACACGGCGTCAATCAATATGTCGCGACCGGTAAACGCTTCAGTGCTTGCCGAAAAAACAAAATCGGAGACTTTTATCCTTTTGTCGAGACGATCGAAGTTGATTTTGAAATCCTCAGACACTTTGCCGGGTCCCCGCACAATCCAGACGCTCACCCAATAACCCCAGTCATTCAGAATTCTAGCAATCCCAAGGCCATCACCTCCATTGTTACCTGTGCCACAAATAATTCCAACTTTTTTTGAAGCATCAAATCGCTGAACAAACCACTGTACAAACGCCAGGCAGGCACGTTCCATGAGGTCAATGGAGTTAATCGGCGTGTGTTGGATGGTGTAGGCATCCAACGCTTTGATTTGTTGGGTAGTTAGAATCTTGAGCACGAACGAAGTTACGATCTTTCTTAGAGAAGTTGAGGTGAGGTGCATTTCAATTGCCACGGCCTTAAGGCCGTGGCAATTGTGAGGCCATGAATGATTTCTTGCGAAGTAGCGCTGCACTGATCAGACTGATCAGAATACCTACGGGTAGTATTTCTGCCAGAGTCATCCCAAACCGAAGAAGAGGATTTTTATACATCTGTTTGGCTTGATCCATCTGTGTTATAATCTTTTGTACGGCTGCCTCCGTGGCACCGCTGTCTTTTGCCTTATTTATGCAAAAAGCCGCATACTCCTCCATAAAATCCGGGGCAACGAGATTAAAATAAAATTCCCAGCTAATGGCATACCCCAAGGCTGCGACCAACGAAATCAATGATCCGACCTTCAATGCCTGGCCGAAGGTGATTGAGCCGTTGAGGTGATTGTCGCGATACGACTTTACTCCAAAGAAAACCATCGATAGCACAATGACCATCGAGGTGTAACCCACCAATTCCCCATTCTCAAAAGTGATGGTGCCGTTTTTCCAAAGTGGCAGGACGCTGAACATGGTAGCCGCAAAGATGGCACCCGCAATCAGACCAAATGTGAGTACGATTTTCTTCATATGATTTTGTTTTGTGTTATGAATGGTCCAAATATGACCTGGCAACCTCGAAGGTCCTTCACCCGAAAGTATGAATTCCTCAATTCGGTTGAAAATAGTTCTAAAGTTGAGGAAAAACGGTCCGTCTATAGATTACGGAATAAGCCTCAATTCCTTCCCCCGCTGTATCGCCTGCGTTCTCCGGCTGACTTCCAATTTCAGAAACAGGCTGGACGAATGGGACTTAACCGTATTGACCGACACAAAAAGCTTATCGGCGATTTCC
>JANYKP010000578.1 GCA_025358195.1 Cyclobacteriaceae bacterium | reverse complement strand
CGCCTGGCCTAAAATCATTTTACTGGCGGCATTATCCATCCCCAGTTCGTTGAGAAACACATTGGCAAATCCGTAATAAAATGATAAGGGAATGCACACTAGAATTGCGGCGATGAAAAAAATCAGGTAAGGTTTGTCTTTAAAAAGCACAAAGGCGTCTGTGCCCAGCGCTGCGGAGGCTGACGTGCTTGCCGTTTTTCCTTTTGGCGGGGTACTCGGCAAAATGAAACTGATAAGCCCCAGGGTCAACGATGCGGCCGCGGCCATATAAAAAGTGGAGGAAGTTTTTTCGATGGAAAGAAATCCGATCATCAGTCCTGCAAGAATCCAGCCCAACGTGCCAAACACCCTGATCCAGGGAAACTGTTTTCCGGGATCAGTCATTTGGTGAAAAGCAATGCTATTGCTCAATGCAATGGTAGGCATGTAGAGCAGCGAGTAAACCAAGATTACCCAATAAAAAGCGGTGTTGTCGCTTACAGTTGTGGCGATATAAAGTAATATACCACCGGCAAGATGAAGGACACCCATGATCCGCTGAGCGGCAAAAAAACGGTCGGCTACGAGTCCAATGAAAAATGGTGATATCATGGTGGCAATGGCCAGCGCACTGTACGCCGCTCCGATCTGTACACCGCTGGCACCTAAGAATTGCGACATGTAAGTGCCCATCGTGACGTACCACCCGCCCCAAATAAAATACTGGAGCAGCATCATGATGGAAAGCTTTGTAAAGTTGATTGGATTCATTCGTGTCTTTTTTGGTAATTTAGGTATCAATTTTTAAAAAGCCATCATGAAGAACCTAGTTGTTGCGCTGGCATATTTCCTCTTGCTTTTTTCATGCTCAAAGAAACAAGGCGAAAACAATTCACCTTTTGGTCAATCCGTATTTAGTGAAGCCGATGTTAAATCCAATTGGGTACAGTTGACGGAGCAAAATGGGAAATGGATTATTTTTGAACCTTGCGAAGCCGCAAATTTTACCATTACATGGAAAGTGGACACCCTTATTATCGACTGGGGACAAGAAACCACCGCCGACGTAATTACCCTGATTGCTTCGGAGCCTAATACATTTTTATTGGAAGGATCTGATGTCCATACCGATCCCCCCAACCACACGTTCCGGGTAGAACCCGTTGATTCACTTCCAGGTGTGGCACGGTGGTGGATCATGAATGAAAAGGAGCCGCGATTAATGGTAAAAGAATCATTAAAAAATAAATATCCTTTTGTAAAGGAGTCTTGCGAAGGGATGTTCAAATAACAAACACACAATTCATTCTTGAGTACTCAATCAAGAGGACCGAATAACTCATCCAGTGCTAAACCTTTCCCCTTCCCGGCACCCTCACCACCTGGGGCTTATATCCCGAATCCTTAAAAAGTTGCCCGGCATTTTGCATGTTCATCAACTGTTGGAGTTTGACGTTGGGATGTGTTTCCATGTACTTCTTCACGATCTGCCAGCCCACCCACATGCCGATCCTTCCCGGGCATTGTTCCCCCACCTCTGTGGTCTTGGGCCGTTCACCGATATACCGTTGTTTCACGAGATGACTTGTCGCGTACAATACCTGATCCTCCACCAGCCGGGACCAGATAAGATTTTCAAATTCACGTGATCCCTCCATTTCTTTTTTGGTGTAACCAATCAACACGCTGTCCGGCGTGCAAGGCAGCATCTGCTTGGTGAAATAATAAGCTTTGCCATAAGCGATCATATCGGCCAATACCGTCCTGTCATTGAGATCAATCTTATTGAAGCGACTGTCGATGCCGGTCAGCAGCATCACGGATGGCACGATAAAGCTCTTGTCATACCTTCTAAGCATGTATTGATACAAGTTGTTGGGCCGATACTTCGCACCCTTGCCTAGAAAATAATCGAGACCAACCACCACGAGCGAGTCCGTCGCCAGCAAATCACTTTCCAGACCGGTGATGACGGTTTGAATTTTGGGAGGATGGAATTGTGGGTAGTAATAGACAAGATTAGAAAACGCTTTGGCAAATTCTTCTTTAAGTTCCGCGCCATTGTCAAACACACGATGTGTTTCCATCAGGAGCGTATCTAGGTGGAGACTGCTGAAACGAGCGTAAAGTCCGTTGATGAAGGCCGAGTCGCTTGGGTAATTTTGTCTGTAGAAGAACTGGTCCCGTATCAGCGGGTGTTGACCAAAAAAATGAACCAGCGCTGATTTACTTGTAATGGCAGGCAAGGAATCCTCCAGCGACTCAAACTTCAAATTGATTTTTTTGGACGATGTCTCCGGAACGAAAGCACATCGTTCTTCACTTTTGTCGCTACATGCGGCCAGGAATAGAGAACAAAAAACAAAAACGAGTACAAATCTCATAACACGAAGATCAGAATTTATGCTAGAATCCGCATTTATTTTTCTATAGCAAAATTGCCACGGGCTTAAGCCCGTGGCAATTCTGAAATTCTTAATTTTAGCAGTTGAACGTATGAACAACCTCAAACACATCGCTATCTCCGGCAATATCGGTTCCGGCAAAACAACATTGGCGGAAAAGCTTGCCAGGCATTATGGCTGGACGCCCCTGTATGAGTCGGTTGATCACAATCCTTACCTGAAAGATTTTTATTCCGATATGACCCGGTGGGCGTTCCATCTCCAGATTTATTTTCTGAACAGCCGCTTCAACCAGGTTCATCAGATCCGCAACAGCGAGAAAACAATTATTCAGGACCGGACCATTTATGAGGATGCCCACATCTTCGCTGCCAACTTGCACAAAAGTGGCCACATCAGCGATCGCGACTACCAGAGTTACCTCGACATTTTCAACTCGATGATCAACTTCGTTCAGCCCCCTGATTTATTGATCTACCTCAAAGCTGACATTCCTAAACTGGTCCAACAGATTCAAAAGCG
>JANYKP010000531.1 GCA_025358195.1 Cyclobacteriaceae bacterium | reverse complement strand
CGACAAAGTCGCGCATCACAAATGGTTCATCCTGAAGTCCGCGTTTATAATCATTTGCCCGGTCGGCCCAGGTACCAAGTCTGTGCGATACTCCTCCTGCCCGTACAACGCCAGGGAGCTTCCGAACCTCTTGTGCAAATTTTTGGAATTCCAATCCCTGCAGCCTCACATTCATAACATCCCTATCATTTATTCCATAATCTTTTGTCAACATATAGTTCACCTGATTATAGATGACCAGCACGACAATGATAAAGATGAGTGAGAGCGTAAACTGGGTAACAATAAGTGCCTTACGGAAGGTGAGTCTTGAATACAATTTAAGCCCGGCGGAATCTTTCAACACTTTCACAGGTTTAAATGAAGACAGATAGCCGGCCGGGAGAAGGCCTGCCACAAAACCAATGCCTACGGCAAATACCAGGAAATAGAAATACAGGAAATAATCCTCTTTCAGGTCAGCCGAAAATTCGCGGGCGATATTAAGCTGCAGGAAGGCGGGTTTAAGGAATTGTAGAAGGACATAAGAAGTTGTCAATGCGATCACTGCAAATACAACCGCCTCACCAACAAATTGGAAGAATACCTGAAAGCGTTGGGCGCCCACAACTTTGCGCACACCAATTTCCCTGGCGCGTGACAAGGATTTCGCGATCATCAGGTTGGTGTAATTGAAGCAGGCCATCAACATCACAACAGCTACCAACACACCCAGGAATATAATGAGTATATCGGGCATTCCGTTACCCATCTGGTTGGATAGTTCAGGTCCCGGTGTGATTTTCTCCAACGGATGTAAGTAGAACTCATAGCCGCGGTCCCGGGTTTCCAACTTGAGGTTCGTATAGTACTTCTTTGCCATGGCAGCAAGGGCCTGTTCAACCTCCGCTTCTGTTTTGCCCTCGCGCAATTTAAAATACACATAACCGGCGTAGTAGTTATTCCAATCCTCCAGGGAAGGGCGCACCTTTCCTTCTTGCTCCATCAGCGGTAGCGCGGAGGAAGAAGCCAAGACCTCAAATTCAAAATGAGTTTTGCTCAAAAATTTTTTTAACACGCCGGTCACCTGAAAATCACCGTATCCTTTTAGCTTAAGCGTTTGACCGAGTGGCTCCAGCTTTCCGAAAATCTTTTCCGCAGCTTCCTGTGTGAGCACCAAACTATTTGGTTCTTTTAAAGCGGTTGCTGGGTTGCCTTTTTCAAGGGGGAAATTAAATATAAGCAGAAAAGAGGGATCCGTGAATAGTCCTCTGATGGGCACGTTGACGTTACCATATTCTGCATCTCCATTCAATTGACGGTTCACCCGGACCACCTCTTCCGTGAACGAGTATTCCTCTTTTAAAACGCGGGCAATCGGCAGCGGTGCACTCGCATAGGGCTCACTTCCTCCCTCCGTGCGCAACGCACGTGTATTGACCCGGTAAATCCGATCACTATCGCGATGAAAATTATCGAATGTGAATTGCTCCTTAACAACCATAATAATGAGCATGCCCAGCGACATGCTTACCGACAGTCCAATAAGATTGATCAATGAAAAGGTTCGATTGCGAAGAATGTTTCGAAGTGTAGTCGTAAGAATGCTTTTTAACATGAGCTGTAAAGTTTAGCCAAAACGAACTGTCCGTCGGATCAAATTATTATATGCCTATATGCCCACATCCAATTAGGCAGTAAATTTTCCAACTGTCGCCCCTCAATTGCAACCGGAGTGCCAGGAAAAATGACCGAATCCTTCCCAAAACCAAATGCCTAAAAACAATAATGTCCTGAACCGAACGAAAGCCGTCCGTGCCCGGACAAGACTGGTTGCTGCTCACTTCTCCCGGGTTCAAGTCAGCGGGACAGTAACCAAGACGCCAGAAGCCAGTATCCAGGAACCGTTAATCAGGACCAAATCGCTATTTCAAACACCACGGAATAAAAGATCACATCAACTTTCCCTATCTTCGCCCCGGCAAACCGGCACGACCAGCTCCTGCTGAACTCCCCCAGGACCGGAAGGTAGCAAGGGTAGGCGGTTGTAGC
>JANYKP010000468.1 GCA_025358195.1 Cyclobacteriaceae bacterium | reverse complement strand
TCAAATGAAGCCGCCTTCAAATATTTTTTGATGGGCTCTTTTGCTACCGGCTTCTTACTAATGGGGATGGCGCTTATTTATGGAGCAACCGGGTCTTTTCACATTACCCGGATTGCAGACTTTCTTGCGAATAATGTGAACAAACTCCCGGTATTCTTCTACACCGGTGTCCTGTTAATGCTGGTTGGAATGGCCTTCAAGATTTCAGCAGTTCCGTTTCATTTTTGGGCTCCTGATGTGTATGAAGGTTCACCGGTCACCATCACTGCTTTTATGTCCACCGTCGTAAAGATTGCCGCGATGGCAGCGTTCTACCGGATATTTTCATTTTGCTTTTCTTCCGTTCAATCTACGTGGATCATTATTCTCCAGGTGATTACAATACTGACGTTGGTTGTACCGAACGTGACTGCTATTTATCAGGTCAATGTGAAAAGAATGCTGGCCTACTCCAGCGTAGGCCATGTTGGGTACATATTGCTGGCGTTCGTTGCGAACAGCACAACCTCCGCTGGAACAATTTTCTATTATCTGGCTTCTTATTCCGTGACAAGCATTGCTGCCTTCAGTGTTTTACAAGAAGTGGAAAAGGCCCATTCAACGAATTCGGGCTTCAATGGTCTCTACAAACGCAATCCCATGCTGGCAGTTGTAATGACACTGGCCCTTCTTTCCCTGGCCGGCATACCACCCCTGGCAGGCTTCTTCGGAAAGTATATGGTCTTTGCCCAGGCTCTGCAACATGGATATGCGGGACTTGTGTTCGTAGCGGTGGGCACATCACTCATCGGTGTTTACTACTATTTCCGGGTAATTATCGCGATGTTTTTGAAAGCGCCAGAAGAGAAACCCTTTACACTTTCCTTTTCTTCCGGCGTATTAATGGTGTTGCTGATACTCCTTACCGTCTTGATGGGATTATTCCCCGATTGGCTGATTTCCTTGCTAGCGCAGAAGTAATTCCAAGGGTAAAACAGGCGGATTTCATGAAATTCAGCTTGTTTCTTTTGAACAAAAATTTTACCTTTATTCGATTGAAATCAACGTAACATGGGAAAAGTAAGAGACATTTTGAAAAGTAAAGGAGGTGCTGTTTTTTCAGTGGAGCCTACGATCACGGTTTACAAAGCGATCGAACAAATGTGCGACAGGAATATCGGTGGGCTTTTGATCGTTGAGAATGGGAAGCTCGCCGGAATATTCACGGAACGGGATTATGCCCGTAAACTTATTCTTAAAGGGAAATCATCTAAAGATACTCCTATCAGAGAGTTGATGACCCCCAGTCCATTTACTGTGACAGCTGATAATACGATCGAAGACTGCATGAATCTGATGACTCAAAAGCATATTCGCCACCTTCCGGTAGTTGACGGTGACAAGCTTGTTGGTGTAATTTCAATCGGCGACGTGGTCAAGCAGATCATAGAAGATCAAAAATCAATTATCGAGCACCTAGAGCATTATATCACGAGTTAGATGCTTTGCAGAATGGGCATAAAGCAGAATTTTGCAGCGCATTACATGTTTTTTGACTATCTTCGCAAATCACTTCATCATCAAAATCTCATAGGTCTGAACTGGAGCCCATTTTGGCCCAATTCATGGCCAATTTTTTGTTGAGAGACGACATTGAAGAGGCCTTTTTTGAACTTATTTGGCATTAAAGTGTTTTACACCGCATGAGACAACTAAAGATCAGCAAGCAGATTACCAACCGGGAAAGTCAGTCCCTGGATAAGTATTTACAGGAAATTGGAAAGGTGGATTTGATTACTTCCGATGAAGAAGTGACGCTGGCTCAGCGGATAAGAGAAGGTGATCAAATGGCACTTGAAAAGCTTACAAAAGCCAATCTCCGCTTTGTTGTTTCGGTGGCTAAACAATATCAAAATAACGGTCTCACGTTGGGAGACCTGATCAACGAAGGAAACGTAGGATTAATCAAGGCCGCCAAACGCTTTGATGAGAAGCGTGGTTTTAAGTTCATATCCTATGCGGTATGGTGGATACGACAGTCGATTATGCAGGCTCTTGCCGAGCAGTCTCGAATCGTTCGGCTTCCATTGAACAGGGTAGGTACGCTTAATAAGATTACCAAAACATTTTCTGATCTCGAACAAAAGTTTCAGCGCGAACCTTCAACGGATGAGTTGGCGGAGGTGCTTGAAGTAACCGCGGCGGAAGTGGCAGACACACTCAAAATAGGTGGGCGGCATGTGTCCATGAACGCACCGTTTGTCCAGGGCGAAGAGAATGGTCTGCTGGATGTTCTTGAAAACGACAGCGAAGAAACACCTGATTCGGGATTGATGATCGATTCTCTTAAAAGAGAAGTACAGCGGTCCCTTTCCACCCTTACTCAAAGGGAGTCGGATGTTATTGCGCTATACTTTGGTCTTAATGGCCAGGAAGCCATGACATTGGAGGAAATCGGTGAGAAATTTAGTCTTACACGGGAACGGGTTCGTCAGATAAAAGAAAAAGCTACCCGCAGACTCAGACACAGTTCACGAAGTAAGACCTTGAAGTCTTACTTGGGTTAATATCCTATTTTCTGGCGTTGCCGTGTGGTCAAAGACTTCAGTAAGTCGAGAGGCTTCTATGGCGTCGGATTTTTATCCATTGAATTTGCTCATACGGCTCGTATAATTCAATTTTACTAGTTTCTGAC
>JANYKP010000507.1 GCA_025358195.1 Cyclobacteriaceae bacterium | reverse complement strand
GCCAAAGAGCCAATCATCATCCTATTTAGGATGAAAAGTAAAAACCGTAAAAGTCCTTTGTCATAATTTTTAAGATGATAAACAGGAAATCCGGCAAATCGGAAAATGAAAAAATTTAAAACTGATTTTTAGAGATGCCCTCTATGTATATAACCGTTTAATACTCCAATTCAAACGCAAATCGAATTCATTAGCAATTTGGGTCAGCTCGGTCCCGAAATCTTTCGGAACGTCCGATCTAACAAAAATAAAATTATCCCAAACTATACTATTTTGATCTTCTTACCATACGCTTCAATCAATCTTTTTTTCAGGGAGTGTAAAATAAAAAGTACTCCCCTGGCCTAAAGTACTTTCAACATACATCCTTCCGCCATTGCGTTCTACTAATTCCTTGCTTAAAAGCAAACCAACACCTGCACCCTTCTGACCAGGCCGCCCGATGGAGTGTATATCCTCTTTCACGTTAAACAGCTTATGAATGTCCGCCTCGCTTAGGCCGACGCCGGCGTCCTTTATACCAATGGTCACCAAACCATCCTTACGCCCCGAGAAGCATGTTATCACACCACCTGGCTGTGTATAATGAACGGCATTGGAAAGTAAATTATCAAGAATGATACCGATCATTTCTTTATCAGCGAATACGTACTGTCGGTCCGGAATAAATACATCATACGTAAGTTTTTTAGCGGTCAACTGGGCCCGGAATTTTTCAAGCATCTGCTCTGCCAGGACCTTGCTGTCAAAAATCTCCGGATGGAAAGGTATCGCGTTTGAATGATAACCCACCCAATGTATCACATTATTCAGTGCGCTCTTTAAGTCCACGGCCGTGGTATACAGGTGTCTGAGGAATTGAACCGTTTCTTCTTTTTTTAGTGTTGCCAGCTGACTGCCTAATCCGTGTGTGAGATTTTCAAATGACGACAGTGAGTTTTTCAGATCGTACGATAGCACGGTAAAAAGTTTCTCTTTAAATGCTTGCAGCTCCTCAAGATCCGAAGCTGATCGACCAAGCATTTTTTGAAGTTGGTTCTTTTTTCTAAACAAGGCAATGATGGCGACCGAGACAAGCATCAGCATGCTTGCAAGAAGCATGAGCGTATTTCGCCAATTCCGCTGCGCAGTTTCCTGAAGTTCCAAGATGCTATTGTCTAATAACTTCACTGCCTGCTGATGGTCCTCCCTTTCCACTGCCAGTTGCGATCGCAATTCGGCTTCTATTTTGTTGCGCTTCACGAGCTCGGCTGAATCGCTATACGTTTCTGCCATTTTGAAATCACCGATTGCTTTTTCGTAATCTTTTTTTGCTGTGTGAACTTCATAAAGCCACAGATAGGCGCTCGTGACGCTGTCCAGATTATTGGATTGGCTTAGCATCAGCAAAACCGAGTCAGCATAAAGTTCGGCATCATTAAAATTTTTAAGCTCTAAAAAAGCCCGTGATTTGTCCCGGTAGTAACCGGCCTTTTCCGACTGAGCGAAGCCAGCACCAACGATAAGCAGGAGAAAAAAAAGTAGAACTGCTCTCAAATTAATAAACTTTAGAAAGGCATTTCTTCGTCGCCTCGCGGAGGAGGAGGGACATCCTCGCGGAAAGTATTCAGCCTGCTCTCACGAGTGACACTACCAAACCCGCCTGTCGTGGAAGGTCCATCAAAGTCTGCAAACTTGGTGTATTTGCCTATGAACTTGAGTCTCACCGTATCCAGCGATCCGTTTCGATGTTTGGCAACGATTACTTCCGCCATCCCTTGTGTTGGAATACCTTCTTCGTCCACCGTTATCTTATAATATTCCGGTCTATATAGGAACATAACGATGTCGGCATCCTGCTCAATGGAACCGGATTCGCGCAAGTCAGAAAGCTGCGGCCTTTTGTCGCCGCCCCTTGTCTCCACACCGCGACTTAACTGTGAAAGCGCAATGACAGGAACGTCCAATTCCTTGGCAATCCCTTTGAGGGCACGTGAGATCGATGCTATTTCCTGTTCCCGATTGCCCAGGCTATCCCCTTTCATCAACTGAAGGTAGTCGATAACGATAAGCTGTACATTGTGCTCGGCTTTTAATCTCCTGCACTTGGCACGAAGTTCAAGAATGGAAAGTGCAGGGGTATCGTCAATAAAAATCGGGGCAGCCGAAAGCCGATTGGTTTTGGTCACGAGCTGTTGCCATTCAAAATCAGCCAGGTTACCGCGTTTTATTTTTTCCGATTCCAATTCCGCTTCGGCGGAAATAAGGCGGTTGACCAGCTGCAAGGAGGCCATCTCCAGGGAGAACATTGCGACAGGAAAATTAAAGTCAACGGCTGCGTTGCGCAAAGCAGACACAACAAATGCTGTCTTACCCATGCCAGGCCGTGAGGCAATGATGATCAAGTCAGATTTTTGCCAACCACTCAATACCCGGTCAAGTTTTGTGAACCCGCTGGGCACCCCGGTGAGTCCGTCTTTATGATTTTTTCGTTCTTGTAACTCTTTTACCGCCCTGAACATCAGCGATTTCATCGTGTCATAGTTCTTCCGAAGGTTGGAGTCCGAAATGGCAAAAACGGCTTGCTCGGTTTTGTCCAGCAAGTCAAATACATCACTTGTGTCTTCGTATGCCTCGTGCTGGATTTGGGAGGAAATCTGGATAAGCTCACGTTTGATTGCCATCTCAATAATGATACGGGCGTGGTATTCGATGTTGGCGGCCGAACTCACTTTGGAAGTAAGCTCAGCGATATAATAGGCTCCTCCCACCAATTCAAGCTTTCCATTCTTTCTTAACTGGGCCACCACCGTACGCATGTCCACCGGCTCAGAGGCCTTGAACAGATCTACAATAGATTGGTAGATCTCTTTGTGTTGTTCAGTATAGAAATGTTCAGGGCGGAGAAATTCTATAACAGCTGTTAACGCGTTCTTTTCCAGCATCAAAGCCCCTAACACTGCTTCTTCCAGATCAAGCGCCTGAGGCGGCAGTTTGCCCATGCTCTCCGCAATATCACGGGGAACTAACTTGGCAATTTTAGTGCTACCTGACCTCAATGACGTTGATCGTTGCTCCATACTTCGTGGTTGTTGTACGTGTTTTTATTAAGGGAGACAAACCTAAAGATTGAAACACGCATGCAATCCTTTCACTTCCACAACTTCTAAACAATCTACAAACATCAAC
>JANYKP010000482.1 GCA_025358195.1 Cyclobacteriaceae bacterium | reverse complement strand
GTAGCGGAGATGAAGGGATTATAACTACCGGGCTCCCGATCCAGCCCTTCCGTAAGGTTGATGCATCCGCCTTTGCCAAAATCTTTGACCGGTGTGCCATCGGACAAGTTGATGGCGTATATTTTGGAACCGACGCTGTACAAGATTCGCTTGTCCGTTCCTTTTTCGTCCTGCCAGTACACAACGCCACGATTCACCTTGAAGAAGGCGTATGGATCTTTCCTTGCGGTAGAGTCCAGGGCGGCGGGATCAAACAACCATTTAGTTTCACCTGTCGCAGCGTTGAGCGCGAAGAGTTTTAACCGGGGCGTAGTTCCATAGAGCACCCCGTCTACCATAATTGGGTTGCATTGATTCTGCGAACGATTGTCAGGGTCTTTGTCGTTTGAGCTGTAGGTCCAGGCAACCTCGAGTGATGAAACATTTTGCAACGTGATCTGATCATTGGATGAGTAGCGGATTCCATCTTTGGATCCAGCGTAGGTGGTCCAGCCACTGTAATCCTTTTTAGCTGACGAAGAATCATTGCAAGCGATACAGCAGCAGGTAAGCAGGCTTGCAATGGAGATGAGTGACCTCATGTTGATTCTTATTTGGTGTTTGGAGGAAGTATTTTTATCAGTTCATTCCATCTAACAGATTATCCTGGTTGTGAAATTGCGTCATTTTGATGCAGCACAGATTTATTTCCCGCAGATCGCGCGGATTTTCGCGGATCAAAATGCAAATCTGCGTTTTAAATCTGCGTTAATCTCGAAATCTGCGGGAGAATGCTCCTCGCTAAGGATAAAAAAGTACATATTTTAGCGGCCAAGATTTCAGTCGTCTTCCAGGTTCTCCCGGAGCCGATAAGGTCGGATGCTCTCGTCCAATTCATTCAAAAATTCAACTTCATAACTAAAGTTCTGGATGGTCCATCCAGTTCCGGGTTGATAGAATTTAAAATTGAAGCGCAAGGGCTGTCGTGAATATTTAACGATGTAGGTCAACAGCGTAATGCCCTCTCCGTAGGTACGCTCTCGTATTTTTTCATACCCTTCATAGCTCCCCAGGCCGCTGGTAAGTCGTTCTAATTTAGTAGCCACCGTGTCAGCAATTTGTTCTGAAATATATTTATTGCTCCGCATCAATGTTCCGATCGCTTTTCGCGGCCCGTCGGTCGGGTAGGTCTCGAACAATTTTAAGACGACCTTCTCGGGTTCAGAAATTTCTTTTTTCATCAGATGCTTACAAGAGGTTAGCATCAAAAAGGGAATGAGGATCAGGGTCCATGTTGATTTCATATTACTATTATTTGTTTGATAATTCGTTAAACGTTTGCATATGACCCGATTGTTTCGAAAGCCTAAAATGTTAGGATTGTCCTTCCCTCTCTCTGATCGCAATGGTGACTCTTCAAATATAGAATACTCTTAATTAATTCGTTCGAAAAAAATTTCAACAACCATTGGCACCCAATCTAGTAGGATTTTGGCAGATAAATGTGAGGAGCACCCCAACAGTTAATTCTGACGTGCCGTCTATTTGATTGGGCGCTGAGTGGCCTTACTCCATTATTTATTCCTCAGCAACTTTCGTCACTTGGTCATTATCCGTCAGCTGATACTCCAAAAGTGTAAGTGCCAAATTTCTGTTATGTACAGGTAATTCAACACTGTCGGGAGTCGTATAGTTCTCAATTATGTTAAAGCCAAAAGTCTTGTAGTATTCTATTAGTGTCGGGTTGGCGGCATTCACAAACTCCGTTACCCATCCGCTTCGGTTGTCGTTGTGACGATAAGAGATGAAGATGTCGTATTCGAATCCAGAAATTAAAGTTGACATGGTCAAAAATAGCAAATTTAAGGACACGTATTCTTAAGATGGAGCCCGTTGTGCTATACATCTGATTTGTGTGGTGGATTTGGCTCTTGCCATTGCTTTGGATTGTGGGTGGAGTGTGCGGCAATGGCATGTCCCAAAATGCTGGGCAAATCGGAAGAGATTCTTTTTAAAAATGCGAAGGGTCGGCCATTTCTTTTCTCATTTGTCCAACGTTATTTATTTTCTCAAAGTCCAAATTGTCACGAAGCCGTTCACTTGTCCACGTGGGAAATCTTTGTTATTAATGTGTCACTCGTTAGGTGATTTTTTTGTCCAGCCACATTGCCACCAACCTTTAGCTAAACGCAGTTGCGGGATTTTAAAAATTGTTTCAGTGCCACGTGTGCGAACTAAATTTAGTGATTACTCTTCATAGGCAAAACGTTGCCCCGCAATTGTGTTTAGCTTCTGTGTGTGCCCAGCACGGCACAACTAGTTTCCAGCCGGGAAATTAGTTTGATTATCCAAAGGGTGCAAGTCCCTTGTGTGCACAGCATTGATGCGCACTAGCAAGCTGCAAAGCCTGCCCCGATTTTTATCGGGGCTGGTTTGGAGTGATCCATTCAGTGAAGGAAGCAGGTGTCTCATCCCGCCAAAGCGGGAACTGCAACGATCTGTACTGACCCCGATAAAAGATCGGGGCAGGCCAAGCAGAAACTACATAAGAGGCAATCATGAGCGGGTAAGCTAGCACATCTTAGCAAAGCCCTTCAGGTGCAGTAGCTCACGATTGTAGATGTAGCAGCGATAGATCAAAGGATAAGTGTCTTACCGGGGGAGATCTCTGTGCTACGAGTTGCATAAGAGAAGTCAGCAGAGGTCATAGTAGATGGAGTAACGAGCCGATGGAAAGATCGGAAGACTCACAACCAGTGAAGGACCGAACGTTAAGTCGTTCGAAATTCGATAAGGAGGTTAAAACGTAATAGTTTACTAGCCTTATCTTAAATAAAACGAAGCTGTAGCCGGTGTAAAGAGCGGCAGCAGTATGCTTAACGAACCGCGTAGTACGCGACCCGTACGCTACGTGGTGTGAGAGGCGCACCGTGGGCCTATGGCTCACGGCCGCCTACTCGATTGGTGGCTGTGTGGCCTTCTCCTTACTTCATTCGTAGCCTAGTCTTTCGTCCCCCATTAGTTACACAAATATTTTTATTTCAGTCGTGCGGTGGGCATTTTCATTGCCTACTCTCTCAACTTACACTACACTGAGCAAACTCTTTGACTGGCTTTGGA
>JANYKP010000477.1 GCA_025358195.1 Cyclobacteriaceae bacterium | reverse complement strand
TAGCGAAAGAGCCGAAAGAAAAGCCAAACGAAATCTACGGATACTTTCCCTCCGATCGTTCAAAGCCGTATGATACCCTCGAGATCATCAGGCGGCTCGTTGATAATTCTGAATTTGATGAATACAAGTCTTTGCATGGTAAGACACTGATTTGTGGTTACGGGCGCATCGACGGCTGGGCAGTAGGTATTGTGGCCAACCAGCGAAAAGTGGTGAAAACAAAGAAAGGCGAAATGCAAATGGGTGGAGTTATTTACTCCGATTCAGCAGACAAGGCTGCGCGATTCATTATGAATTGCAACCAGCGCAAAGTCCCACTTGTATTTCTCCAGGATGTGAGTGGATTTATGGTGGGCAGTAAAGCCGAACAGGGTGGTATTATTAAGGACGGTGCTAAGATGGTAAATGCGGTAGCAAACTCCACGGTACCAAAGTTCACGGTCATCCTTGGTAATTCGTATGGAGCTGGGAATTACGCCATGTGTGGCAAAGCATATGATCCACGATTGATCATTGCCTGGCCCACCGCGCAAATCGCCGTGATGAGCGGAGCGGCAGCGGCCAAAACATTGTTACAAATCCGGATAAGTGCCTTAAAAGCTCAAGGCAAAACAATTGAAAAAGCAGAGGAGACGCAGCTATTGAAAGAGATTACGGATCGGTACAATGATCAATTGAGTCCCTATTATGCGGCTGCGCGTTTGTGGGTTGATGCGGTTATTGATCCTTTGGAAACAAGAAGATTTATCTCCGTTGGCATTGAAGCGGCCAATCACGCTCCAATTGAAAAATTTAATGTAGGCGTCATCCAAACATAATATGGAAGACAAGGAAATCAAAGCCCTTATCTCCCTTCTCGACGATGATGACAAGCAGGTGGTGTCGCACGTGGAGGAAAAAATACTTTCGCTTGGAAAGGAAGTGATTCCCTACCTGGAAAAAGAATGGGAGACGAGTTTTAATCCCACCCTGCAATCCCGCATTGAAGACATCATTCACACACTTCAGTATGATTTATTAAAAAACCGACTCATTGAATGGTATCGTAGCCCGGATAAAGACTTACTCACCGCTATGTGGCTACTGGCAACGTATCAATATCCCGATCTGGAATTGGAAAAGCTCCGGCAAGAACTTGAACAGATTTATTACGAGACATGGCTGGAGTTTCGCCCCGATTTGTATCCGATCGACCAGATAAAAGTGGTGAATAGCGTACTTTTCAATAAGCTGAAATTCGGCGCCAACACCAAAAACTTCCATTCGCCCGGCAATTCCATGATTAACGTTGTGCTGGAAACCCGCAAAGGAAATCCCATCACACTGTGTGTTATCTATATGTTAGTGGCGCAGAAACTAAAACTGCCCGTACAAGGCGTGAACCTTCCCAATCTGTTTATCCTGACCTATAAGGATAATCACAACAACCAGTTTTATATCAACGCCTTTAACCGCGGCCTTATCTTCTCCAAACAAGACATTGAAAATTATATTAATGAGCTGCACCTCGTACCCCAGAATTCGTTCTTCGAGCCGTGCGACAGCCTGGAGATTGTCCGGCGCGCCTTGCGTAACTTGATTATGTCATTTGAAAAGATGGGTGAGCATGCCAAAGCGGAAGAAGTTAAACTCTTGCTCGTGGAAATTTCTGATGGAGGGGATTTGGGAGTTTAGTTTTTACAGTGAACAAAGCTAAAAGGCCAAGACCCCAAAATCCGCATTTATTTCTTTCGAATGGAGCAACCCACAGCCCGCACCATGGCTGGATCGATTTTCTGACCGGCCAGCATTTTATCGATAGCGGTTTTAAGATACGGCTGTGTCACGGCGTTGGCAACCTGTGGATTATCATCGATTGCACCACTGTAGACGACCGTATATTTCCCATTCATGTTCTTCAGTAAAAAAACCTCCGGGCTCTTTTTGGCACCCAGGCATGTCATCGCTTCCTGTTCCTTGTCGGTGAGGTAGGGTACGGGCAGACCCCATCTTGCATAGACGTCCTTCATTTGGTCAATAGCTTCTCCGGTTTCCTGAAAGGAATTAACAAGTAAAAACTGTATTTTCCCCTGGTAGGTATCAATTAAGTCTTTGATCCTAGCGACGTAATAGCCATCATACGGACAGGCGTTGCTCGTGAACAGAATTGCTAAACCTGTACACGTAGGATAGCTCTCCAGTGATACCGTGGAACCATCAACGACATTGGTGAGTTTGAAATTTTGAACAGGAGTTTGTGCCCGAAGGCCAAGACTGATTATAAATAAAAATACCATTAAACTTTTTTCCATAATCAGGTAATTTGAATGCCTGTGTAAACAATTACAAAATCCGCCATCACAAGATACTGCAACCGAACGACAGTTTCCTTTTCAGGGAGTTGGATTTTCCCAACAAAGCTTCCTGCATGTAATAGGTCAAAGGGCATGATCCGGAGATGATCTGTAAAAAGGAGGTTTCGCTTGCCGTAAATTTTATACAACGATTCCTTGGCGCACCAATAAATGCAGAGCTTGACAAGATCATTCCCGGCGTCACTAACTTCGTCGGGTGTAAACACGCGATGGGCGATGGTCCTTAACTTTTCTTTTGGCTGTTCCAGGTCGATGCCTACTGGATGTAACCGGTCAATTTGCGCAGCAACGTAAGGATACGAATGCGTAAGGGAAATTTGGTGAGGATGTTCTTTTAGAAATGGTTTACCAAACTCATCCTTACGAAGGCCGTAATAGTGAAATCCGAAATCTTCCAGCATGGATTTTATCAGCACCCGTGCCGCCAGCCATTCCAATCGTTTCTGTCGGCTAACGATTTCTTCGGGGCAGGATTCCAGGGAAGCGAAAGAAAGTTCTTCTTCCGTTTCCGTAATTTGCCATAAGGCCCAGGCTTGTTCAATACCCAGTGAATTGATTTTCAACAGTGGCATTTGGTTAATCTGCTATTGTGAGTCAATTTTAAGAAGAATTTGTAGTTACAAAGATACTATATGAACGAGCAAGCAGGATTTCAGCCCGCAGACAGCGTCATTCGGTAAATTTACACAACCATGACAGGTGTTCATATTCAAAAGCTCCACACCCTTGCTGGCCATCGCGATTGCGTATACACATTACAAAATTCTAAGACTCCTTCTATTTTTTTCTCGGGTGCCGGCGATGGTATGGTGGTGAAGTGGGATCTGAATCATCCGGAAGAAGGGGAACGGTTGGCCCAGCTGCCCAACTCCATCTATGCCCTTCATTATTTACCAATCCAAAATCTGCTTATCGCAGGGCACAACTATGAAGGTATTCATGTGTTGGATTGGGAGAATAAAAAAGAAGTTGCTTCTCTCAAACTGACGACAGCAGCTATTTTTGATATTCAATCATTTGGAAAGGACTGGCTCATTGCATCCGGTGATGGCGCTGTGACAATCGTGGACCAGGAGAACCTGGCTATCAGGAAAAGATTATCCTTTTCTGAGAAGAATGCCAGGACCATAGCTATTAATACGGTGCTGGGCGAAATGGCCGTTGGCTACAGTGACAACTACATCCGGATTTTTGACCTGGACGGTTTCACGTTGAAGCACGAGTGGCAAGGCCATTCCAGCTCGGTTTTTTCACTTGTTTACACGCCAGACTTTAAATTTTTATTAAGTGGCGCGCGCGACGCCCGCCTGAAAGCCTGGCAGGTTGATAATAACTATGCTCTTCACCGGGAAATCGCGGCCCACCTCTATGCCATCAACCACATCGCTTTTAGCCCGGACGGCAAACATTTTGTAACTTGCAGCATGGATAAGTCGGTCAAAGTTTGGCAAACAGCCGATTTGACGCTCCTGAAAGTGATCGATAAAGCCCGGCATGCTGGTCATGGAACTTCGGTAAACAAACTGCTGTGGTCTTCGTTTCACAATCAGTTAGTCAGCGCCAGCGACGACCGAACAATATCCATATGGGACGTAATTTTTTAAACTTTAAACATTAACCCCTACGTCATGAAAATCACACCTCTCGAAATCCGCCAAAAAACATTTGAGCGAACCCTGCGGGGCTACGACAAAGATGAAGTTAACGCCTTCCTGCTTTCGCTCTCCCAGGAGTGGGAGCGCATGAACGACGAAGCAAAGGAACTGAAATTGAAATGGGAAACCGCTGAGCGTGAAGTCGCCAAACTTCGGGAGGTGGAGACATCGCTTTTCAAAACATTGAAGACGGCCGAAGACACAGGTGCCAATGTGGTTGACCAAGCAAAGAAGGCGGCCGAACTTCACGTTCGGGAAGCGCAAATCAGCGCGGAGGCCCTTCTCAATGAAGCGAAAGACAAAGCAAAAAATACGATTGAAGAAGTTGATGTGATGTCCAAGCAGCTACTGGGTGAAATGGAGGATAACCTGCGGGAATTGGTCAACCAGTACAAGACCCTTGAGTCACAACGCAATAACCTGGTGGATGATTTGAAACGACTGGCTGGCGAAGTGTTGGATCGGGCGGACCGGGTAAAACAAGCCACCACGAAGTTTAACGCTGATGAGCACCTTGCGTATGCTAAACGCGAAGCAAGGAAATCCATGTTCCCCAATGACATGGGAAACAAGCGACTCCGCGTTCCATCCGAAAAAACAAAACCCGCTGTTGAAGCCCAGGAGTCCATCCGGTCGTTCTTTGATGAAGTGGCATGACGGGAAAGGTCATTCTGGAAGGCCTTGAATTTCATGCCTACCACGGCGTGTATGCTCACGAGCGCTCC
>JANYKP010000457.1 GCA_025358195.1 Cyclobacteriaceae bacterium | reverse complement strand
CACCTGCAGTAGCTTGTCTTCAGAAGTTGTACCGATATTGTAACGTCCTTGCTCAATCTTATAAATTGTATCATTATTGGCCAGGTTGAATTTCGCAATCTGCAGATTCACCTGCGCATCCATCACGCTGAAAAAAAAGTTAACGGCATCGCGTCCGATCTGTTCCATGCCTTCCGCATAATCACGCTTGGATTCTTCGTAGCGGATCGGTTGAATAAGTTTGTCCCATTTGTATGGATTGTACGCCAACAGGGGCTGGTCCAACCGAATGTACATCGGGGCGCCATTCCATTGTTTGGTTTGGGAAATCAAATCTTTAAAATAATTGTAACTCGAATTTACCGAGATCGTTCCATTGGTCCACTGGATGGGCTGTTGGAGAGAAAAATTCACCCCGGGGTTGATCTGGTTAACGGGCAAATAAATGATCGATCCGTCCGGTTGCCGTATCGGCGTGATACTGTTGGAGTAGAGTTGACCTCCTCCGCTATTCATCCGGATCTGTGGATTGTAATTGGTCCTGTAAAAACGATACCTCCAATAGCTATTTTCGCGTCGGGTTTCCGTTTGCTTAAAGGCCGGCGACTGTGACTGAGCGCGGTGTATGACCTCTTCAATGGAAAAAACATTTTGCGCCTGCGTGGAGAATAGACTACCACACAGTGCGAACATGAGCACATTTCTTTTATTCATAACGAAGGGATGCAATGGGGTCCTGATTGGCCGCACGACGAGCGGGAGCAATGCCGAAAATCAATCCAACAGTAGCGGCCACACCAAATGACAGAACGATGGAAGCAAAGCTGATGATGGTGGGAATATCGGCGACTGCTGAAACAACAAAGGCCATGGAAATTCCCAGGATCACTCCAATGACGCCGCCGGAGACGCTGATCATCACGGCCTCAAAGAGAAACTGTTGGATCACATCACTCTTCTGTGCACCGATCGAAAGGCGGAGTCCAATTTCTTTGATCCGCTCCAGCACGGAGGCCAGCATAATGTTCATAATACCGATGCCGCCCACCAACAGGGAAATTCCAGCGATCGCTCCCAGAACATAGTTAAAGATGTCATTGGTGCGCTGCTGTTGCTTCAGCAGCAACTCCGGAATCTCAATCTCAAAATCAACGACCTCATAGTGCTTTCTGGAAAGCAGGCGTGCAAGAATTTCTGCAGTGGACTGCATCTTGGAGGTTTCCTCCACCTGAATGACCAGCCGGTCAAGCTGATGATAGTTTTTCTTATCCAGTTCACTCTCATCATTGTTGTTTCCACTCATGAAAATATTCCCACGACTTCTCATCGCCGCCAACCGCAGCGCCTCACCGGTAATCAAGTCGCGGTTTTCATACCGGACCAAAACACTTTGCAAGGGGGCATAGACATCCATGTTAAAATCCCGGATACCCAGTTTACTGATGCTGGCCTGTGACACCAGCCGCTCGCGCATCACGCCCACGATCGTAAGCCAATGCGGTCCTACTTTTATTCCTTTGCCAACCGGGTTTTCCGTAGGAAAGAACCGGCTCTTAACCGCAGAGCCTATGATGCAGACCGGCGCACCAAGTTTAATTTGCTCTCCGCTAAACATTTGTCCCTCGGCCAGTTGAAAATCATAAATTTCAAAATAGGATGGCTCCACGCCTACTAGCTTGGCGGATCGCCGTATGCCGTTGCGAATCACATTGGTGTTGAGAATGATCTCCGGGCTACACCGCATCAACCCGGGAATCGTGGCTTTGATATTGCTAACATCGCGTATGGTGAGGCCTGGAGAAAATTTCTTCTTATCCTTTTTCCCACTTGCTTGCTCATTTAGTTTTTCCTCCTTCTGCTCAATGATGGGTTTAATCACAATGTTGTTGACGCCAACGAGTTTTATCTGGTTGAGAATCTCCTGCTGAGCACCATTACCGATCGCGAGCATGGCGATGACAGCGGCCACTCCGAAAATAATACCGAGCGCGGTCAGTAGTGAACGCACCTTGTTGGCAATCACAGCATCGATAGCGATGTATAAATTGGCTAACAGTCGTGGTGTAAAAATCCTGAGTCGGAACGCCACCGGATTACTTGCTTATAGGTTTGGCAACAATTTTCAAATCCGGTTTCGTAGTCTCTTCTTCCTTCTTCTTTCTCTTGCCATTCATCTGCGGAAGTAATTCTATTTTCTGGTCTTCCAGGCCGGAAGGCACAGAAAGGAAAATCCGATCATCATTCGCAAGACCATCCACCACCACCGCATCGTTGGAATTGGTTTCTCCTACCGTTACCTCCTGCTTGATGGTCTTAAGCCCGCTCTTCTTAAAGACGTAAGTAATGGAATCAAATTGGCTGTGAAGACACTCCAGTGGAACGAACAGAACATTGTCCACCACGCTTGCAATTATTTTGTTGCTGGTAGTCATGGATGGCCGAAGTGTTGGGTCTGTTCCGTTTATTTCTACGGAGACTTCAAATACTTTTGCGTCGGAGTTGGGGCGTTGCTCGCCAACGTTCGCTACCCGCGTCACTAATCCGGTAAGTTTTTTATCGGGATATGCATCCAACCCCAGGTCCACCGACTGACCCACTTTCACTTTTCGAACATCCACTTCATTCACGTATGTCTTCGATTGCATCTTCGTAAGGTCGGGCAGCGTGGCAACTGTCGGCTCCCACATTTGAATTTGAGAACCAGCTTTGATGGCCTTACCATCCCACCCTTTCGTGTAGATCACCATGCCGTCTTCCGGCGCCATTATATTGAATGATTCCAGCACCTTCGTCATTCCATCAAACTCCGCCTGCACTTTGCGTAACTCGGCCGACACCTCACGCATTTTTTCAATATTCTGTTTCTTTTTGATTTTATTGTTTTCTGCAGCCTGTGTGTATGCTCGTTTGGCCTTATCCAGATTAATTTCGGCCTGCTTGATGGTGGCCGGCGGCTCAAACTTGGATTGCTCCAGCACAATTTCAGTTTCCTCTACGGCATACTTCAGGTTAATCAACTCATCACGGGATTGACGCATCGTGAGGGTTGTATCCAGTTGGGTTTGATTGAATTTGGAACTGGCTTTGTCCAGTTCAATTTGTTTAGCAGTGAATTTGTTTTGGAATTCAGAACGGTCCAGCGTGGCGATCCAGTCGCCTTTCTTAACAACCGTTCCCTCATCGATAATACTTTGTATCGTAACATTCCATATTTGAAAATTCCGCAAGGACTGGGGTCCTAAAATCTTAACAGAG
>JANYKP010000451.1 GCA_025358195.1 Cyclobacteriaceae bacterium | reverse complement strand
GTTAAAGGGCTTTAGCCCAATGAAGAGTTGATTGGAATAATGTGATCATTTAAAAATTTCGAACTCCACTCGTCTGTTAAGCTGCTTGTGATCATCGGTGAGTTCCTGGGTAATGGGTTTCAAACTTCCATATCCGATCGCGGTGATGCGAAGGGGGTCAATTTTGAACTGACCTTGAAGATATTTCTTGATGGCATCGGCCCTTGCCTGGGAGAGCTTGAGATTCGATTCTTCTTTTCCTGCCGAGTCCGTGTGACCGGAGATTTTTAACTTGAACGTTGGATGGTCAATGAGAAAGTTAGCCAGCTTGTCGAGATCAGCGTGCATGACCTGGAGAATGTTGGCTTTTCCATTTTCAAACTCCAGCGATTCAAAAGCAATTTTACTTTCAATAGGCTCCGCGACCTTATTGATTTCCATATCCCCGTTCATAAAGAATATTTCCTCGATGCGGAAAAATTCATCACCCTGGATGATTAATAAATAGTTGCGCTTGTTGATCAGGCTAAAGTCGAAGGATCCATCCTCCCGCAGAAATTTTGGTGCCACCTCCACGCCCTGGTCCAGGTCAATGATTGACACAATTCCCTTCATGGGGTCACCGGTCTTACCCGTTAATGTGCCTTTGAGTTGCGCGGTGGCTTCGGGCTGTGCTTCCATGGGCACGTTAAAAGAGAATAAGTCCAGGTTCTTTTTGTCGTCCTCTTCCGAGCGGGCATAGTACAGATCCTTTGATTGTGAGTCGATGGTGAAATAATATTCGCTACCAGATCCGTTTACCAAAGGACCAATATTTTTGGGTTCGCTCCAGACATTATTATGCCGCCTTGATTTATAAATGTCAAAGTCACCAAAGGTAAGGGGCTGACCGTTTGAACTGAAATAAAGAACGTTGAATTTATGATGGAAGAAAGGACTTACTTCGCTGTTGACGGTATTGATAATGGGCCCTGCATTTTGGGCTTTGCCCCAGGTTCCTTTGCGATCTTTCACAGAAAAATAGATATCCGAAAGACCGAAACTTCCAATCCGGTTGGAAGCAAAGTAAAGCGTATCGCCCTGATGGGTAAGCGATGGATGCGAATCCCATCCACTGCTGTTGATGGCGGGGCCGAGGTTTTTAATGCTAACCCAGGTAGAGTCGCTTGCCCGTTCGGCCACGTACAAATCACAATTGCCCAATGATTCGGGTGCATTGCATCGCGAGAAGAAGAGGTATTTCCCGTCAAGGCTCAGGCATGCCGAGCCTTCATTATAACTCGTGTTGATTCGTTTGAACTCCTGGGCCTGACGCCATTCATTGTCCACGCGCGTACTGAAAAACAAATCTTCATCATACTCGCGTTCGCCTTGCTCATGTTTTTTGCGCTTGGAAGTGAAAAGGATCAGGTTGTCAACATTACCAATGGTGGGTCCGTAATCTTCTTTCTTTGAATTAATATCAGAACCCATATTGACCAATACGGAACGAGGAGGATGCAGCGTGTCAATTTCCTTGCGGTAGTCCACCAGTTGATAGTAATATTCCAACGGCACGTAATACCTCTTTTTGTCGCGCTCGATGGAATCATACTCACGGTAGACATCCTCTATGTTAATTCCCTGACGATGGTGTTTGAGTACAAGTTTATAGAGTAGGACGGCTTCACCCGGTGGGCCGAATTGTTTTGAAAGTTTAGCAAGCTCCCACAGCATGGCCGTGTTTTCATGGAAGTTTTGCATGCCAAATCGCCCGGCATAGTTTTTTAATTCGGTGTAATACTGTTCGGAGGGCCCTGACTTTTTCAATAACTGCAACGTTTGTAAACGGTCAGCGTCATAATAGTAGGGGAGGCGATTGATATTTGGAAAGGTGAATATGTCAGACTGGCTGAAAGCCGTAATAGAATCATTTAATTGAATAGTGCCAGCCTGTTTAAACTTTTTCTTTTGCTTTTGGGCGTTCGATGCAGACCCCAAAAGACACAAAAGAAGTGCGAATACAATAAAAAAAAAGGCTTTCACAGGTTGGAAAAAAATGGAATCACCACCGTACTACCGAAAGTTGAAATAAATTTGATTGATAAACAACGCTTTGGC
>JANYKP010000448.1 GCA_025358195.1 Cyclobacteriaceae bacterium | reverse complement strand
ATCGGATTCAGCCCTTCTTTAGGAGGTCTTAGCGGCACGTCTAATCAGCCGGGAAGCAGCACCCGCACGAACTCTTTCAGTATGGATGCAATCCAGGAAGTTCAGGTACAGCTTGCTCCTTATGATGTTTCTTTGGGAAATTTTACTGGGGGAAGCATCAATGCTGTTTCCAGAAGCGGCTCCAACGATGTAACGGGCTCGGTTTATAGTTTTCAACGAAATGCGACCATAACTGGTAAGTATAAAGGAGATGACAAAGTGGGTGATGGGAGCATCAATAGCTCCTATTATGATTATCAAACAGGTTTCCGTATCGGGATGCCGATTATTAAAGACAAGCTTTTTTGGTTTACAAATGAGGAAATTACGAAAAACTCAACTCCTGTATTTTTTCCCTCAGGCGCACCTGGCTATTTCATGACACAAGCCATCGCTGACCAGATAACTGCCAAGCTACAATCTATTCCTGTAAGTCAATTCAATCCGACGGGTGGTTATGACCCCGGAGCGACCGGTAATTATAGTATCTATTCGAAAAGCCAAAAATACTTTAACCGTTTTGATTGGAAAATTAACAAGAGTCACACGTTGACCATTCGCAACAACACAATCGTTTCGGAGGCCAGCAACCTGGAACGTTCTACCCAAGAATTCCAATTTGGCAGTTATGACTTTGTACAGCGTAATATCAATTCAAGCACGGTGACCGAATTGAAAAGTCGTTTTGGTTCCAATGCAAGCAACAGTTTAATTATTGGCTATACCAATATTAAAGACTATCGCGATCCCCAATCAATTTTCCCTCAATTCCAGATTAACGGAATTAACGGTGGGCACATACTATTGGGAACCAACCGTGAGGCCGGTATTTTCAATATGAATCAGACCACATTTGAGTTTACAGATAATTTTAGATTCTTTAAGGGTGGTCACAACTTTACTATTGGAACACACAATGAATTTTATAAAATCAACTATGGTTTCATCAATTCGTGGAATGGTCGTTTTGACTACAGCAGCGTGGCCAATTTTCTGGCGGATAATCCTTCCCGCATGAGGGCACTCTATAATGCCACTGACAATTCGCGGACGACACAACTTGGTAATTCTGCTCAAGCAGGTGCCTTTAACGTGGCCCTTACGAGCGTATATGGCCAGGACGAGTGGATAAAAGATAAACTTACCCTCTCGTATGGTTTGCGAGTCGATATGCCCTTAATGCCTACCGGCCCGAATGCAAGTGCCCGGAGTAATTTTCCCACAGCTCCTGCCAATTATGGTAACACGTATACGTATGAGACACCCGTTCCACAGATCAGTAACCTGTATCTTGGTACACCTTATTTTTCCCCCCGCATTGGAATTAACTATGATTTGAAAGGAGATCAAAGCGTTATTCTGCGAGGTGGGTCTGGACTGTTTACAGGCAGGATCCCTTTTGCATGGTTTGGTTATACGTTCATCAATAATGGTTCAGCCTATAATGCACTCGATCTCAACCCTCCAAAGCCCGGTACGACTATTCCTACCGACCAAACTCAGTTCGGAGCCTTTGCCGCGGCCAATGGATCTAAAAATAGAACGGAGCTTGATCTCATTGACAGAAATTTCCAATTACCAAGGATGTGGAGAAGCAATGTCGCCGTTGATTTCAATTTGGCGAACGGTTACAAGCTTACGTTGGAAGCCCTTTATACACAGACTATCAAAGATGTACAGATCAAGCAAGTTAACCTGAAGGACTCGGCATATTATGCATCCTATGATGTAAATAAACAGCAGCCCTTGTATTTCGCTTCGACGACAGCTACCGGGACTGCCGGCAGAGTAAGCAACAATTTTTCCAGTGTGTACCTGATCACGAATACAAATAAAGGATCGCGCTACCAATTGACAGCCCAGATTTCGAAAACCTATCCCTTTGGACTTAGCTTCATGGCTGCTTATACATACGGACAATCGAAAGATATCTTAAACGGTATCCGAAACTCACCAGAGTCTGGATGGCAAACGAATCAGGCACTTAATGCTAATAACCCATCACTGACATATTCAAATTTTGATATCCGGCACCGCATTGTGTCATCCTTTCAGTATAAAAAGAAATGGGGCCAGTCAGGGGCTTCCTATGTCACATTGATTTATACCTCACAATCCGGAAGTCCGTTTACCTATGCATTAACTTCGAACAACAAGCTAACCAACAGTGGACAGCAAATTGATTTATTCTATGTTCCGGCATCAACGGGTGAGAATCCGTATAATCTGACCGCCGCGCAGCAAATAGCGTTTGATCAATTTATACAAAATGATACCTATCTGAATAGTCGTCGTGGCCAATTTACTGAGCGTAATGGCGCCCGCACTCCCTGGAATAATCAATTGGATCTTCGTCTTATGCACGATTTTTATTTGAATGTAGGAAAGAAAAAAAATACGATCCAACTAACATTTGACATCATCAACGTAAGCAATTTGATCAACAAGAATTGGGGTATCGTCTATTTCACACCGAATACAATCAACTCTTCTGTCGATCCCGGCTTAAGTGTCATTAGTCGCACAGTCACTGCAGGTGTAGCCAATGTAAATGCTAACTATACTACTCCCACAGCAAAATATTCTATTGACCAGTTCAATTCAAGGTGGCAAGCACAAGTAGGGGTTCGGTATATTTTCTAACGAAGCAATAATGATTATCATCTTAGAGAAGTCCTCGTCAATAATGAGGACTCTTTTTTTATTGGAGTGACTGAATCTTCTGCTTCGAGTTTCACAACGCTACTTTCTGCCCATCAGTTTTTTTGATTTTACCTGACAGGGGTAATTCATTGCTATATGTTTTTGATCCGGTAAGCTTTTAGCTTGGCGTTCAATCGATTGTTTTAACCTCATTATTTTCCGATGATCCCCATATTTAACCATTTGGATTATTTATTATATATTTAACGATACCAAACCTACAAGAAAATGAAAAGACATTTACCAATTCTAGCCGTGCTACTTCTTGGCAGTGTCCAATTAATGGCCCAAACTAGGGACATTTCAGGGACCATCACTGACAAGACTGACGGATCCGGGATTCCCGGCGTAAACATTGCAGTAAAGGGAACTTCTGTTGGAACCGTCACTGACTCCAACGGTAAGTTCGCATTAAAAGCGCCTACTTCAGCAACCACGCTGGTTGTTTCTTACATTGGTTTTGGCACACAAGAAGTAGCCATCGCTGACAATGTGGAGGTCAGCCTGGAGCCAAGTGCTGAGCAACTCAATGAAGTTGTC
>JANYKP010000458.1 GCA_025358195.1 Cyclobacteriaceae bacterium | reverse complement strand
GCAAGGGAGTAGTTTCGCAAAGCATTTATATAATCTCGAGTAGCAAACGGGCTGATTTTTAAGGCAGTAATCAATTCTTTTTCAGATTTACCGGAAGTTGACGCTGCCAGCAAAAGTTTACTAAAAAAGTTGAAGAGAAAGGCGACAGACATGATTAACGGGTTCCTTCGGGTATTGCTTGCAAAGTAATCAGCAATTTGGCAGGTCTTGTACAGATTCTGTGAGATGAGCGCCTTCTGTAATTCGAAAATGTTGTATTCACGACTCATCCCTACCCGGGTCATAACATATTCGGTGCTGAGTTGATCGCCGGGTGGCTTTCCAATCACCATCTTGTTGATCTCGTTTGAAAGCCGGTTTAAATCATTCCCAACTGATTCACACAAGACTTGAATTGCGCGCGCCTCCATGGAGTAGCCTTTACTGCGGATGTACTCATCCACAAATTCGGGAAGCTGGTTCTCGTATGGCTTTTTAAACGTGGCCGACAGGGCGAGTTGTTCTGCCTTTTTACCAAGTTCCTTTCGTTTGTCAAGCGTCTTGTATTTATGGCAAAGAACAAGCAATGTGCTGGGTAATGGCCACGAGAAATAATCAAGGAGCAGCTTTTGTCCCATTTCTTTTGAAAGGTCGGGGATATCCTGTGCTTCCCGAACAATTACCACCTGCCGTTCAGCCATCATGGGGAAGCGTTTCGCGTTGGTAAGGATTACATTAACAGGTGATTCCTTTCCATACAGAATGATCTGGTTAAATCCTTTTTCACTATCACTTAAAACATTTTGCTCTATGTAGTTGGAGATCAGATCAATATAGAATGTTTCCTCCCCTTGCAATAGATATACCGGTGCATACCTTTTTTCTTTAAGGTCAGTCAATATTTTGCGGGCCGTTGCATCCATAAGATTCTATACTTTACTATTCCGTAAGTCAAATGCCGTTGCTGTGCCGACAATCGCTCCTGCCAAATGTGATTCCCACGAAATCCGCGGGTCCATCGGCATTACTCCGTAAAAGATACCTCCATACATCACAAAAACGATAATTGAAATGAAGATTGACCAAAAATCCTTGCGGAGAATCCCAAAGAAAATCAAAAATGATGAAAGACCGTAAATCAGTCCACTCGCGCCGATGTGATATGAATCCCGGGGACTGAAAATCCACACGAGCAAATTAGTGATCATGTAGCAGCGAAAGAATACTATGCCGCCGATGCGTTCATAAAAGAAAAAGACCACAGATCCCAAAAAAAGCAACGGCACAGTATTCGAAATCAAATGTGCCAGGCCGTCATGGATGACTGGCGCGACAAAGATCCCTATCAGTCCACTAAATGTTCTGGGCCTTATTCCAAGCCAGCCGAAGTCGTAGCCATAAAAAAACTCAATGCTGAATAGTGCCCACATGATAAACACCAGTCGGAAGGGCACCACTGAACTTCCGAAGAAAGAAGAACGCTTGGCTGACATAGCGGAATTAGAAAGCACCTGGATCCTTAATCATAGGCAGGCCCAGGAATTTCATTTCTTCCGCCCCTACCGCATTCACACCAAGAATGCCACCCGAAGTTTCCGCTATTTTTTTTGCGATGTAGCGAAGGCTTTTATAAAAATCCCCGGCAACGGATTTCTTCATCTTAGGAAAGATCACATTAAGCTGGGACAATTCTTCCAAAACGGTTGAATTGCGTTTGGAGGATTCCTTGGGCAGCTCCTTTAACAGCAACTTAAACTTCTCCTCAGAATCTTCAGCAACCTCCTTATAGTATTCGTTGAGACTGCCAATAAATTTTCCTTTTTTTATCAATTCAATGGCACCATTAATTTCAGTCTTATCAATCTCATTGTCGGCGCCTGCAATCAAAATGCAAACGAGCAATGGCGCTTTCATCATAAGTTCAACCTCGGAGGCCGATAATTTTTGCAGTTCCGTCAACATTTACAAAATATCGTTAATTGAACTATCATCGGCGGGCTTGTTCAGCTTGTTAATTCCTGTTCATTATTACAATCTTACGGTACACCACCGATTTCCCTGGCCCCGAAATCATTATGAAATAAATTCCATTGGCGAAACCAGTGACGTCTATCTGCTTCGTATTGTTAATCATTTCTTCAAAATCTCCCGACTTTAACGTAATACCTCGTTGATCGATCAACTTCCAGGAAAATCCCTCGAAAGTACGGTCTTCCGGAATTCCAAAATAGAAAGATCCATTCGCTGGGTTGGGATAGACTGAAATTCCATTCAAGGTTGTAGGAATTACTTGCTCCTCCAGCCCAACAATGGGTGAGCCTTGCTTGCTGGAGGCTGGTATAACAATACTCTGATAAATCTCCTTCGTATTCTTGTTCTGCACATAACCCACCAACGTCAACTGTCCGGAGTTTGTAATCGGTACATTGATCAGGATATTATCATTTTGTTTAGTCAACACATCCCCTTTGTTGAAAGCCAATGTGATTGTTTCGCCATCAGCGCCCAATAACTGTTTACGCAACACATTTTTGAATGCGCCTGTTTGATTTTCGATCAAGGACACCTGTGCTATAAGTGGCGTATTTGAATTCTGCAGGGCCGTGATAGAGAGCTTCACGGAGATTAAATTGGTAGTGGCCGTGGGCAATTCAGTCAATGTCAGATCAAACAGCGGGTCAACCAATGCCCTCCGGTCCACTTCCACACCAGCCAGATCCAGGTCTGTATAGGTTCCCGTTAACTTGCTGTTCAAAATTCCATCCATGATGGTAGCCGGGGGTTGCGACACGCCAAAGTAAAGAGATCTCGCTGCCGGATCGGAAGGGTTATCCAAATTCAATGGATCGGGATTTGGGTTACTGATATGGTATTGGATATCATTAAAATCTGATTTACCTGCAGGTCGTATCAGGGTAATTTGGTCCTGGTACCGGTTATTTATCCATGTATCTGCCAACACACTGGTTGGTTGTGAAGCGTTCGTGAAATGCTCTACCAGCACGTTTCTTTTTTTATCACCTACAAACACGTTATCAAAGGCAAAGCCATCGAAGGTTAGGTTAGGATTATTCGAGCCGTTGCTCGAGAAGGCAACGCGGATCCTTACTTGGCCGCGCGCAAGAGGTGGGATCATGTCAAGGTGGAAACGGGCATTTTTCCAACTTCCGGCTTTGGCGGTCCAGCCATTACTTCCAAAAGGTTGTTGTCCCGGGTTCGACTGAACGATCTGGCCATTGTACCAATTGATACCTTCATTGGGGCTATTGGTTGGTGGTCCGACGATATTCCAGGTGAGACCGCCATCCGTAGAATATTGAAGCGCTGCGCCATCCAGGTTTTGCTCTGCATCCGACCAGTAGTCCATGGCGATCATTGGTCTGGTCAGTTGAGTAAGGTCAAAACATGGTCCGTTGACCGCTGATTGTTCAGACACATAATATGTATTACCATTATTTCCTGTCCACCACGCCGGTGTTGCCGAGGCAATAGTCGTTCCTGATGGAATTCCAAGCTTCCAACTATCAGGGCTAAATACAGGTGGTGGTCCGGTGACAATTTTCAGTCCCTGAGAAATCCAGCCGGCGGTACCTGAATTAAAGTCCTTGAAATAAGGAGCACTGGAATTGGGTGTGACGGTGGCTCCTGCAGGCAGGATAAATACACTTTGCGTCTTAGAATTATTACATAAGTCATCTGTAAATACGCTCAGCTTGGTGTTGTATGTACCATTTAATACAAAATTGTGTTGAGGGTTTTTAAAAGTGCCCGTTGTCCTTCCTCCATGAGTTCCACCGGCAACACTTCCCCCAGTCGGGCCTGTCAGCACATCACCATCTCCAAAATCCCACGAATAGGTAACTATCGTACTTATTGATCCTGGATTGGTTTTATCCAAGTACTTAGTCTGGTCATTCGTACAGATAGCAGACCAATCAAAATCTACCACAGGAACATCACCTACACGGATTGGACGTGTGGTGGTGCCAACACATCCTTGCGTGGTCGTAACTCTTAAGTCAACATTATACAAGCCTGATGCAGTATACAAGTGGCTTGGATTTTGAACATTTGCGCTTGTGCCATCCTTGAAATCCCATCGCCAGCTTGATATGCTTGTTGGGTATGGTGTAGCCCGAATCGTTGATCCATCATTGAAATTAACAGGTGCTGAGATGCAATTGTTAGCTAAATTAGAAATGACAGCAACCGGGCTTGCAAAAACTTTTACAGCAAAAGTGTTATCAGTTGTTGCGCCAAATCCATTCGTGTATCTATAGGTGATAAAATAGGTACCGGAAGGAAGACCGTTGGTTGTAATTGTATGGGTAAAACTTCCTGGGCTGCCTGTCTGGTTTATTGTTAGACCCGCTGTCGCGGTAAACTGATTGGGTCCATACGTATTGAAGTCAGGATTGCCCCTCAGCACCAAATCTCCCTGATCGGAACAGATTTCGTGGGTCGAAGTCAGTGTGTTAAAATTGCCATTTTGAATAGCAAAACTAGCCGTTGTCACAGGGTTTACAATCACATTTTGGTTATCCCGGTTAACGCAGCTATTACCATCCGTGAATGTGTAGGTTATTGTGTTTAATCCTAAGGTCACAGCACCCGGATCAAAGGAAGCTTTATCAACAGGGTTGGCTACGGTACTACCAATATTCGATGTGACAGGGGTTATTGTAAACA
>JANYKP010000436.1 GCA_025358195.1 Cyclobacteriaceae bacterium | reverse complement strand
GCAACCAACAATTGGGAGCGGCCCATTTACCTCAACAATACCTCCAAGGCTCAACTTAATCTCGATCTGAATGATTATTTAGTGCAAGAGGGAAATGCCTATCGCGTGCTGCCCGTGAAGAATAACCGGAAGGACCGCGAGACGCTGGTCAACATCGAGTCATCGTATGAAAAAATGATCAACCGATTCGGTTATCGCGGTCTCGATAATCCCAAACTTTACTTTAACGAAGACTACAAAGGTTTTGTACAAAATCACCGTGCCTCCCTCAACTCATTGGCTGAAGCGCTTGTGGATGCAGGGGACAACGAACGGGCGAAGAAAGTTCTATTATTCAACCTGGAGAAAATGGCTGACAAAGCGGTGGCGTATGATCTTACTACGGTGTCCGTGATCGAACTACTTTTTAAAATTGGTGAAAAGCAAAAGGCCGTCGAAATCGCCAACGTCATGGGGCCGCGGGCAGAGGAAATGGCCGACTATCAGATCCGTAAATATACTGGCATCTCCCTCGAGGTAAGGCGAAACCTCTACGTGCTTGGCGAACTGCAGCGTATTTTATACGAAAATGGAGAGACCGAACTTGCAAAAAAATACGAAGAAGCATATGGCAAGATTTTGGACGCCTTGCGGGTGACCGACGGGACGAACCGGGGGAATTTTTAATACCGGTAATCGGAGGAGAAAGGGTAATCGGTAATCGGGTAATCAGTAATCGGTTAATCGGACAACCGACCTACACACCATACTACTTTTTCGCTACCAAAAACAAATCCAGCGCACTCGAAGCGTTATTAGTAACAAGATAATCTTCGTGCGAAATGCTGGCGACCAATTCGTCGGCAGCATTTTGTAATTTATTCCGGTTGCGACGATTCATATAATCATAGGGAATGCGCAATAGCGGAGCCGGGAGTCGATGCTGGAGATCAAAAATATCCCACCTCATGATTCGCTCCACCGATCTTTTGTTTCGCTCGTGGTAGGTCATCACTTTATCATTGCCTGAGATGCCTTTCATTTCCACGTTTGGAAAAATGGTTTGTGCCAATGCGGTTAGTTCCCCCGCGGTATACTCACGTACGTGCCAGGGGTTGCGTGAGAGCGACATCGGACGGTTGGGAGTCGTGATTAGCACAACACCGCCAGGTCGCAGGATTCTAAAAATTTCTTTCAGAAAGAGAATGTCGTTTTCAATGTGTTCAATCACCTGAAAGCTTACAACAGCGTCGAAGGACGCATCCGGATAAGGCAATGGAGGTAAGTGACCGCTCACAAATTTCCCTTGAGGGTATCTTTCACGCAAACGGCCAACCGCTGATTCAATTTTGTCAATTGCCGAATAGGTTGACACGGCGGGTAACAAACATTCTATTCCCCTGCCCTCCCCACAGCCCACTTCCAACAAATCTCCTTTTGTCCATTGATGCGCAACAACGTACGGCTTCAGAAGCCTTTGATGGAGCGGGTTGTCGGAGGCGATCTGGTCGGAAGCAATCTCGGTTGTATAGATTTTTGACATAGGCGCGCAAAAATACTGCTTTTCGCCTTGTATCGTTTCTGTTCGTTTCTTCGTTATTTTACAACGCAATAAGGATTGATTGGGGATTTGGGGGTGTTCCACCTTTCAAATCAATCGATCTCCTTGAACAATAACCCATCTGAAAACAAATAGAAAATGAGGCATTTTGCTTTTTTCTTTTTAATGATAGTTGCTGTCGTTGGCAAGACGCAATCCTTGAACAGCATTAATTTTAACTATTTGTACAATTTGCAAGCCGAGGTTGAGGTGCAATTCCACCCAGTTAAGCAAGGTGACAGCATTGTTGTTTTCTACACGTTGAAATCCACCAATGCAACTGCCACATCATACATCGTGCAATGGGAGAAGAAGGATTCTTACAGCCAGCGGCAAGGCGGCCTCCTGTTACCACGTGATTCGGTGGTGATGGTGAACGGAAAGGGAGAAGGAAAATTCGTGTTTCCGAAACCGCTAAAGCCATGGGTGCTCGCAGCGAAAGTCGCGAATCAGGCAAACACCAAGCGGTGGGTCTATTTTAAACAGATTGAAGCGCATTACCCCGTCAACGGTTATTTGGAAAAGGGTGGTGAAAAACAATGGTTGCCCTACCGGTCAGCATCGTCCCGTTACTTAGTTCGCGGAAGCGGCTCTGGCAAACCCATTCATTTTTCTTATTACAAAGATAATTTCCCTACCCCCTCACCTCCCTTCGCCGAAAAGGAATTCAAAATGGACAGGTTCCTTTTTCCGGATTCTACTTTCTCTGTTGTGCCGGGCCAGGAAATAGGGCCCTTCAGTCTGGAAGGACTCTATCTCGCGCAGGAAGACACTTTATCGTCGGATGGCTTTTCTTTCCTGGTAAAAAAGGACCCCTATCCGAAGTACAACAAGCTTAGCGATCTGAAAGGTCCGCTACTGTTTGTCACGACCCGTGAAGAAAATGACCAGATCGGAGCGGCGGGAGAAGACAAGGTGAAATTCGATAAAGTCATCCTCGACATTACCAATGATAAGGAGCGTGCCAAAAACTTTATGCGAAATTATTTCAGAAGGGTAGAGTTTGCCAACCAGTTTTTTACTTCCTACAAGGAAGGGTGGAAGACAGACCGCGGCATGATCTTCCTTGTCTTTGGTGCGCCGGATGAGGTGATGGTCACTGGACAGCAGGAGATTTGGGCATACAAAAACCCACGCCAGCAGTTTGCTTTTACAAAAGCCGGCAGTGTGTACCACCCCGACCATTATGTACTCGTTCGGGATAAACAGTACACCGAAGATTGGTACCTGACCGTAGATTTGTGGCGGAAGAGCAGGTTCTAGGGAACTGGGAACCGGTAAGCGGTAAGTGGTGATCGGTAATCGGTCTTAAAAAGAAGCTTCGGTGGGCCCCACGAACTATTAACTATTAACTGCTTTACTTTGTCGTTACAAAAAAAGTAATGGACAAGACTGAGCTTATTTATGGGACCCGGGCCGTGATCGAGGCGGTGCGGGCGGGAAGGCAAATTGAAAAGATCTACCTGCAGACCGGGTTGACGAACGACTTGATAAAGGAATTGGTCAATGCACTGAAAGAACATGACGTGCCGTATAGCTGGGTTCCGTTGGAAAAAATAAACCGGCTCACGACCAAAAACCATCAAGGTGTTGTGGGTTATTTGTCCGCGATTCAATACGCATCTCTGCAAAATCTAATTGATCAAGCCTACAGCGAAGGTCGTGCACCCTTTGTCCTCTTATTGGATCGCATCACAGACGTCCGCAATTTCGGGGCCGTTGCACGCACGTGTGAATGTGCCGGATTGGATGCATTGGTGATTGAAGAAAAGGGAAATTCACCAGTCACCAGCGATGCTTTGAAAACATCGGCAGGTGCGCTTCATCATTTACCCGTTTGCCGTGTAAAATCGTTGAAGCAGGCCATGAAAGATTTGCAGGAGAATGGCATTCAAGTAGTGGCGTGTACAGAAAAAGCTTCCATTAATCTTTACGAAGTTGACCTTTCAACCCCCACCGCGTTGCTCATGGGTTCGGAAGAAGATGGTATAGCGCCAGCACTCTTGAAAGAGGCGGATAAAGTGGCCAAAATCCCAATGAAGGGAAAGATAGAATCACTGAATGTTTCTGTCGCCGCAGGTATTGCAATTTACGAGGTGGTCCGGCAAAAATTTTACAAATAATCGCTGCTGTTCGGTTTTGTCTTCAGGTCATTCACATATCTGCGGAACATTTCCTCTTTGTCTTTCTCGCAGATAATGACCACGTTATCAAAAATACCAACGAGGTACCCATTGAGCCCTTGCACCACCAATAATTTGTCTGTTGTTCCCCGTATTACAGAGTTGCGCGAATCGTAAACCAATACGTTTCCATTGACCACGTTGTTCTGATCGTCCTTGCCAGAGACCTCATGGAGAGAAGCCCAGGAACCAAGGTCGGACCATGAGAAATTACCCAGTGAGACGTATACATTATCTGCTTTCTCCATTACGCCATAGTCAATGGAGATACTTTTTGTTTGTGCGTATACTTGTGTGATGACGATTTTTTCGTCGGGAGTAAAAAGTTGTGGACGAATTTCTTCAAAGGCCTCTGACAACTCCGGCAAGTAGCGTTGGAAGGCTTGCAAAATTGCCTTTACACCCCAGACAAAAACACCAGAATTCCAAACAAAGTCACCGCTTTCTAAAAATGTCTTTGCCAGCGCGATGGCGGGTTTTTCAGTAAATGTCTTGACTTTCTTCAAGTTGGATTTGCCCTCCAGAAATTGTATGTAGCCATAGCCAGTCTCTGGTCGGGTGGGCTTGATACCCAGGGTGATAAGTTTGTCCTGCGATTGCGCCTGGTCTACAGCCTTCTGAATCGTCTGAATAAATTCTTTTTCACTCAGGATCAGATGGTCTGTCGGACTGACGATCATCACGGCGTCGGGGTCCTTCAGGAAAATTTTATTGGCAGCATAGGCAATACAGGGAGCGGTGTTTTTCCGCATCGGCTCGGCCAGTATTTGGTCCTGGTTGATGGTGCCAAGTTGCTCCTGCACAAGAGTAGCATGTTCTTCGTGCGTGACGATCCAAATATTTTCTGGGGAACAAATGAGCAGGTAGCGCTCGAAGGTAGATTGTAAGAGGCTTTTTCCCGTTCCCAGAACGTCCAAAAACTGCTTAGGTTTAGCGTTCCTGCTGTACGGCCAGAAACGAGTGCCCACCCCTCCTGCCATCAACACTACATGTAAATTCTTGTTCATTTGAATCACTTACGATAACATTTCGTCGTTCCTTCCGTTCAGCTTAAGTGCTCTGCAATTCACGAAATTGTTGGGACTATTCTAATAATTTTTTAGTATATTCAATGCTCTTTCGATCTATACCGATTGCGGAAGGCAAATGTAAGGATTTAATCGACTCAGGGAATCATGATTGTGGCAGAAGAAACAGATACATTAAAAGCGCAACTGAAAGAATTTTTCGGATATACTTCATTTCGGGGAAACCAGGAGATTGTCATCCGGAATATTTTATCCGGAAAGAACACGTTTGTGATAATGCCTACGGGCGCGGGCAAGTCACTTTGTTACCAACTTCCGGCCATGGTCAGGGAAGGGCTGGCCATCGTTATTTCTCCGCTCATCGCCCTGATGAAAAACCAGGTGGACCAGTTGAATGCTTATGGTATTCATGCCCGGTTCATGAATTCAACCTTGAGCAAGGGAGAAATAACCCGGTTAAAGAAGGATTGCATAAGCGGGTCGGTCAAACTTTTGTATGTAGCACCCGAATCGCTTAATAAAGAAGAAAATATTGCTTTTCTCCAAAAAGTAAACGTGTCGTTTGTCGCCATTGATGAAGCACACTGCATCTCCGAGTGGGGTCATGACTTCCGGCCGGAATACCGCAAGATAAAGACCATGATCGCCCAACTTGGCAATATGCCTGTCATCGCGCTCACCGCAACGGCCACGCCGAAAGTCCAGCTTGACATCCAGAAGAATCTTCAAATGGAGGAAGCAGATGTCTTTATCTCGTCATTTAACCGCCAGAATCTCTACTACGAGGTGCGGCCAAAAAAAGAAACGAAAAAACAATTGATCCGATTTCTGAAAGACCACAAAGGGAAATCCGGAATCATCTATTGCCTGAGTCGTAAAAAAGTGGAAGAGATTGCCCAGTTGCTGAGTGTGAACGGCTTTAAGGCAGCACCTTACCATGCCGGACTCGATCCCGACGTACGTGTCAAGAACCAGGATGATTTTCTCAACGAGGAAACAGACATCATTGTGGCAACCATTGCCTTTGGG
>JANYKP010000400.1 GCA_025358195.1 Cyclobacteriaceae bacterium | reverse complement strand
TGACCGATACAACATTTCTGGATGATCTGCCGGACCCCACCAATCAATTGGTTCGCTACCAAATCAAGGCCCAGCCGAACGCCGCGGGGCTGACATCCTCGATCTCTAATGTGGTCGAGTTCATCAAAAACACCAACATCTTTTACCCCACCGCGTTTACACCTAACCATGATAATTTGAATGACGGATTCACGGTGTCGGGTCAGTACATTGTAAAGATGAGCTTGAAAATATTTGATCGGTGGGGGTCTCTTCTTTATGCTACCGATAAGAATGAACCATGGGATGGTCAACGGGATGGAAAGCCCATGTCGCCCTCGGTCTATATCTGGAAGGCGGAATTTACGGACCTGGCAGGTCGCACTTTCTCGCAGGAAGGCACGGTTGCCCTGATTCTGAACTAGTTTCAATCAAGACCGTTACATTTGCAGTATCAATCAAACAACCGTCGTCTATGCTGGACATGATGAAAATGATGGGCAAGGTCAAGGAGGTACAGGCACGCATGAAAGAAGCCCAAGATAACCTTGACAAAATTACAGCCACGGGTGAGGCCGGTGCCGGCATGGTTAAAGCTACCGTCAACGGAAAGAAAAAAGTACTCGCCCTTGAGATTGATCCAACGATCTTATCCTCTTCCGAACATATTCTAGTGCAAGATCTGGTGGTAGCGGCTGTCAACAAAGCCCTGGATGAAGCAGAAATAAAAGCCAAAGAAGAGATTAAAAAAAGTACCGACGGTTTATTACCCAACATTCCAGGTTTGGATTTTAGCAGTATCATGGGATGACAAGTGTTGCCGTTGTTATCCTCAATTTTAACGGCGGTGAACTGCTGCGAAAATTCCTTCCTTCTGTTATCCGATACAGCGCTTCGGCACGAATCGTCGTGGTAGACAACGGTTCTACGGATGGTTCTGCGAATGTCGTTACCAAAGAATTCCCGGAGGTTGAGGTGATCCAAATTGCTACCAATCTCGGTTTTTCTGGGGGGTATAATTACGCTTTAAAAAAAATTGAAGCCGATTATTCCGTTTTGCTGAATTCCGATGTGGAGGTCACGGCCGGGTGGCTTGAGCCACTGAAACAAGTCCTGGATAAGAAGCCTGAGGTGGCGGCCGTTCAACCTAAAATCCTCTCCCATCATCAGAAAAATTATTTTGAGTACGCCGGGGCAGGTGGTGGGTTTATTGATTCCTTTGGGTATCCTTTCTGCAGGGGGCGGTTGTTTTATCTGTTGGAAGAAGATCATGGCCAGTACAATGACTCGCTGGAAATATTCTGGGCTTCCGGGGCCTGCATGATGGTGAGAACGAAATTATTTTACGAGATGGGTGGCCTGGATGAAGACTTTTTTGCGCACATGGAAGAAATCGATTTGTGTTGGCGTCTTCAACGAACAGGACATAGGATATTCTACGAGGGTGCAAGCGTCGTGTACCATGTGGGTGGAGGAACGCTTTCATCATCTAATCCACGCAAGACTTATCTGAATTTTAAGAATGGCTTGAGCCTGCTATTTAAGAACCTTCCCCGAACCGAACTGATTGTAAAACTTCCAATCCGCATTGTCCTCGACTGGATAGCGTCATTAAAATTTACCTTGTCGGGATCTTTTAAAGACGGTCAATCCGTCATTAAAGCGCACCGCCACTTTATCGGTAGCTGGAGACAGGAGAAAGCAAGAAGAAGGCAGACCGCTAAGTTTGGATACAGAAAACTACCTACCCAATACCGCAGCTTGATTGTGTGGGACTTCTTTGTGGCGGGCAAACGAAACTATCAGCAGTTAAAGCGTTAAAAATCGAGTACAGAGCTATTACTTCTTCTGAGATGCTTTCGCATATTTAGAATAAATGCCAGTCCGAGATAGACGATAATCGGTGACCCCAAAGTGAGAAAAGAGGCATAAATGAAGAAAAGTCTGATGCTGGCAGAGGCAATACCCAACTTTTCACCTAACGCAGAGCACACACCAAAGGCGTGTTCCTGAAAAAAATGCTGCAATCGTTTCAGCTGCTCATCCATAGTCAAAACCTTCATTTACCTGAGTAAAATGCACTTTATCGAAGAAAAAAACACTTTGCAAATATAACGCCTTTAGAGCCGGTATGAAGGTGGTCACCTCTATATTTTTTTGACTAATATTGGGAAAAAAAACGCCATAGCATTAGCTTTGCGACTCGTTTTTGAAGAAACCCTAAAAACCCATCCATGAGAAAAGTAGTACACTCGATTGTGATCATCGGCATATTAACCCTTGCCGGATGCACGCTTCCCAATATGATTAAACTGGCGAAGCAGCAGAACCTGGTGGTGACGCCCAATCCGCTGGAAGTGCATAAAGACACAGTAGCCTTTGAAATGGCTGCCAATCTTCCGGTAAAAATGCTAAAGAAAGGTACGGTCTACACCCTCAACACTTTTTACAAGTATGGCGACAAGGAGATGGCCCTTCCTCCCATCCCGTTCAAAGGAGATGATTATGCTGCTACTCCCACCGAGCAGCCCAAGATTACCAAGCAATTCAGCTTCCCTTACCAGTCTGCTTACAAAACGGGTGTGCTTCAGGTAGAAGGTGTTGCCCAGAAAGGCTCCAAGTCGAAGAAAACTGCTCAGCGCGTAGACGTTGCGGTAGGTATTATCACCACCAGCAAACTGGTTCAAAATTCATATTATGCAGCGTTTGCGGATCATGGCTACAATAACAAAGAAGAGGTTGTGCCAGTGGTCATTCCTGACTTCCTTTTTGAGCAGGGAAAATCTGTTCTCCGCACCTCCGAAATAAAGAGTGATAAAGCAAAGGAATTAGATGCGTTCATTGCTTCAAAGAACATTACCCGCACAGTCACTATCACCGGTACTCACTCGCCGGAAGGTCGCGATCGAATCAATAGCAAACTTTCTGAAGAGCGCGCGAAAGCCATTGAAAAATACTATCGCTCACAAATGAAGAAGTATGACTACAAAGGCATGGCGGATTCTATCAAGTTTATCCTGAAGCCAGTGGTCGATGATTGGAATGAATTCAAAGCTAAGCTGGCTGCTTATGAAGGCATCTCATCGGATGAGAAATCAGCATACCTCAATGTCATCAACAGTGCCGGCTCGTTTGAAGAACAGGAAAAACAATTGAAGAAACTACCTTCCTATAAAAAGGTATTCAAAGATGTTTATCCTGGCTTACGCACAGCGAAGACTGAAATCCTGACGATTAAGAAAAAGAAAACAGATGCCGAGATGTCTGTTCTGGCAAAACAAATTGCTCAAGGAGGAGCTCCTGCCGAGTCTCTAACCTTCGATGAACTGATGTATGCAGGCACCCTCACGCCATCACTGGATGAGAAAGTGACCATCTATGAGGCCGCTACTAAAAAAGGAGCCAACTGGAATGCCCACAACAATTTAGGGGCTGCTTACTTGCAAATGGCGATTGAAAATCCTGCGCGCGTTGGTGAATTGGCTGACAAAGCTTCTGCTCAATTGGAGTTAGCCGTTAAAATCCGTGAGACACCTGAAGTTAATACCAACCTTGCCACTGTTTCGCTGATGAAGGGCAATCCTTACAAAGCAGCCAGTTACGCAAATAAAGCACTCAGCGGCGCAAGCAATGATGTGGCTCGTGGAGTCAATGGCGTTAAAGGTGCCTCTGAAATCTACATCGCAAAATATGATGCAGCCGTTCGTTCGGAATCATCTGCGTTGACCACGGATATCAACCTTTTCAACAAAGGATTGGCTCAGCTTCTTTCTAAAGATTACGCAAACGCTGCGAATTCTTTCGGCGAAGCATCGGCTAAAAACAGCAATCTGGCCATCGCCTACTATGGTGCTGCCATCGCTGCCGCTAAATCGGGCAATGGTGATAAAGTAGCCAGCAGCCTGGCAAGCGCTGTGAAAATTGATCCAAGCCTGAAAGACAAGGCCCTGACAGACCTTGAGTTCAGCAAGTTTGCTACGACGGAGTCTTTCCGTAATGCGCTGAAATAAGTAAGAAGTTAAATTCAAGCCCTGTCCTGATCCCGATAGCTTCGGGACGAGACAGGGTTTTTTATTTTTAGACCCCTTGGTCTGGAAAGGGCCCGTCGCGATGCCAGGATATAGGAAAAGAAAGAAGGAGAAATCCCTCTAATCCTTTCATACTGATGATCCTCCTATTATTTTTACCTCTTATTGTAAAATTGTATGCGTGAAATCCAGTTCCGTGAAGCCCTACGTGAGGCAATGAATGAAGAAATGCGCAGAGACCCGCGTGTGTTGCTGATGGGAGAAGAAGTGGCGGAATACAATGGCGCCTACAAGGTGAGCCAGGGCATGCTTGACGAATTTGGGCCAGATCGTGTAATCGACACACCTATTTCGGAACTTGGTTTTGCGGGCGTAGGGGTCGGCGCAGCAGCCAACGGCATCCGTCCGATTATTGAGTTTATGACTTTTAACTTCTCATTGGTAGCCATCGATCAGATCATCAATGCAGCAGCCAAGCTTTATTCGATGTCGGGTGGACAATATAATGTGCCGATTGTTTTCAGGGGACCAACCGGAAACGCAGGACAATTGGGTGCACAACACTCTCAAAACTTTGAGAATTGGTACGCCAATACTCCCGGACTTAAAGTTTTGGTTCCTTCCAATCCATACGATGCTAAAGGTCTTTTAAAGAGTGCGATCCGCGATGATGATCCAATTATCTTCATGGAATCGGAAATGATGTATGGCGACAAAGGCGAAGTACCGGTAGAAGAGTATCTTATACCCATCGGAGTCGCGGATATTAAAAAGGCCGGGACCGATGTGACCATTGCATCGTTTGGAAAGATCATGAAGGTGGCCTTGGCAGCGGCACAAGAGTTAGAGAAAGAGAACATTTCAGCAGAGGTGATTGACCTTCGGTCTGTGCGCCCCATTGACTATGCGACGATCGTTGAATCGGTAAAGAAAACGAATCGCCTCGTGATTGTTGAAGAAGCCTGGCCGTTGTCTTCGATCGCCACGGAAATCACGTATCATATTCAGAAGCATGCATTTGATTACCTGGATGCACCTGTTCAGCGTATTAATAACTGGGATGCCCCGCTTCCATACGCATCTACCCTCATCCAGGTAATTTTGCCGAATGTGGAGAAGACCGTGAAGGCAGTGAAGGCAGTGATGTACAGAAATTAATGTCAGCCATTAATCTTTCTTCCTAACGGAAGCTGAACTCAACTTCCAAACCTTATTGATATCGTGGGCGGAGACCCATACGAAGCCCCCTCCGGCCCTGACAGCGCCACTCCCAGCTGGAGGCCCAAATATCTCGATCACTTTATTGGATTGCGGATCAATCACCAAGAGCAGTTCTTTCTTGGCTCGTACCCAAACATAGCCTTCACCCGCAGCAATATCCCCACCCGTCCCGGGCACTGCACAATCAATTGTAGCCACAACCTTATTGATACGCGGATCAATTCTTGAAACCGAACCGTCGGCCTGGTTAAATGTCCACACGCCCCCTTCACCCACGGCCAGAAACCTCGGTTGCCTGCCTACCGAGATGGTGATGATAATTTTGTTGGTGATAGGGTCAATACGTTGAACGGACCCCCCGCTGCTACTTTTCCCATCGCCTGTATTCGTAATCCAAATGGAACCGAACCCGGCCATTGCTGCAAATGAATTTGGCTTAACATGAATGCTTGCCACTACTTTATTGCTGCTGGGATCAATCCTTGTCAGTATTCCCTTGGCGTCGGATAAGACCCATACACCATTTTCCGCCGCCACGATGCTCCCCTCATCATCGGCAAGTGGCAATGGAATGCTGGCAATCACTTTATTATTCGCAAGACTGATTCTGACAATCATCTTGTCGCCACAGCTTGCCACCCACACGGAACCAAAACCGATCGCAAATGCCGCACAGGGCCGATTCACTTTTACCTCCGCCAGGATGTCGTTGGTCGCTGGATTGATCCTTTGCATCCGTCCCTCATTCGAAATCCAGACGGACGTTTTATCGATTTCAATCCAATCCGGATAGCCTGCAAGCCAGATGGTGCTAACAGCCGCATCATCAATAAGACGCTGATTTTTTTGAGAAAAGGAGCCCGTACCAACCGCTAACAGCATTAATGATAAGACTAATCGACCCATCATAGGATGTTGCCTAACAAAACTTTCCAGGCATCCTCAACCTTTCCATTTTCAAGGTACTGCTGAGCCAACGTATGAAGGGCCTTCTCCCCTTTTGCTTCAACCTCTACAACTTTCGGGATTTTTTTGAACGCAGCAATTTCCACCCGGTCAGGAAGTCGTTCAATATTTGCGAGTTTTCCCAAATCATTGCCGGTTAGCACGGGACTATTTCTAATTTTTTCAGGAAGGCGATCGAAGCCAATGCCAAGCTTCTCATTTGGTTTTGGTATCGTAAAAATACTGTCGCCCCGTACACGCAAATAATAATCGCCACCCATGCGCGCTACAGCATCCAGTTTACGCGGATCGATTCGCCCACTTTCATCCAGAACCTCTTCTTTGATATGCATCAATAGTATTTCACAAATCACAAGATTACCCGCACCGCCCTGTGTACCTAATTCAATGATCTGATTGACTCTACATTCAAACGACACCGCTGATTCACCAACGCGCGGTGGTTTTATTCTTGCGGATGGTATTTCTGTAAAGCCTGCCTTCACAAACTCATTCACACCCTTGGGATATTCACAACTGGCCAGGGAAGTCTGCTGAATCATGCTGTAACTTACAATGTTGATTACCACTTCGGGAACTTCCTTCACATTTTCATAGGTATGCTTGGTGGTATTGTCTCTTCCTTTGCGGGAAGGAGAAAAAACTAAAATTGGAGGAGTTGCGCTGAAGCAATTGAAAAAACTGAAGGGGCTTAAATTTACATTACCCTTTTTGTCAACCGTGCTGGCAAAGGCGATCGGACGCGGCACCACAGCACCCAGCAGGTAACTGTGCATTTTGGCAACTGGAATTTCTTTAGGATTGATGGTTAGCATTGCTCACTTGAAATAGAGTGGTATTTTAGTTTTTATCCACGATCCTATAATACCGGGGCCATCACGTCGCTGGTAAAATTTTTCCCCTGCATTCTCCAAAGCCTATCCGTACTCCATCTTTTTCAGCATGACCATGCATGATGACTGTGTCACCGTCTTCGAGAAATGTACGCTCAATTCCATCCGGCATGTGAAGCGGGCGCTGACCGTTCCACGAGAGTTCCAGGAGAGAACCGTATGATCCCGGCGAGGGGCCACTGATGGTACCCGATGCATACACATCGCCCACCTGGATATTGCAGCCGTTCACCGTTTGATGCGCCAACTGCTGGGCTGCATTCCAATACATGTACTTAAAATTCGTCCGGCAGACGGTGGTCGGCTCCGACTTTTCGGAAGCAAGCAAAACCTCCAATTGAATATCAAAGTTTCGCTTTCCGGTAAACCCCAGGTAAGGAAGCACCTTCGGAATTTGGTCAGGACCAACGCTGCGAAAGGGCTCCAAGGCATCCAAGGTAACAATCCAGGGGGAAATTGTTGAGCCAAAGTTTTTTCCCAGGAATGGTCCCAGGGGAACATATTCCCATTGTTGGATGTCACGCGCCGACCAATCATTAAACAGAACAAAACCAATGATGTGGTCTTCTGTTTCCCGAAGCGGAATGGATTTACCCAAGGACGTATTGGAGCACGTGATGAACGCCATCTCCAATTCAAAATCAAGTTTGCGCGTGGGACAAAAAACTGAAAATTCCCCATCAGGGGATTTGATCTGTCCTTTGGGTCG